>JBDSDH010000041.1:0-27799 GCA_039920665.1 Ilumatobacteraceae bacterium | reverse complement strand
CTGCCGCCGCTCGCAGCGTTCGTGCCCGGTGCCGAGGTGGTCGAGGCCCTCGAATATGGCCTCCGAGCCCCCGATGCCGACCCGAAGCAGTTGCGCAACAACACCCCGGTTCTTCCCGGCGATGACGTCGACCCGTTTGCCGCACCAGCGGAACCAGCGGAACCAGCGGAACCAGCCGAATCAGCTGAACGAGCTAACGAGCTGAACCATCATCAGAGCCGAGACCCGGATGAGTGACGAGCCGGTCGATCGGGCCTTCGAGAAGCCGCTGTGGGAACAGTGGGCCGACCAACGCGCCTTGGCCACCGGTGAACGGTTGCAGAAGGTGCTCGCGATCCGTGGGTGGGGTAGCCGACGGGTGTGTGAGGAGATGATCGCCGAGGGTCGAGTGACCGTCAACGGCACGCTGGCGATCCTCGGCCAGAGGGTCGAGGTCGAGGCCGACACGGTGGAGGTCGACGGCGTTCCGATCGGGCTGCGCCCGGACCTCGTCTACTACCTGCTCAACAAGCCGGCGGGGGTGATCACCACTGCCAGCGATCCGCAGGGCCGACCAACCGTGATCGAGCTCGTCCCCGACGAGCCACGGGTGTTCTCGGTCGGTCGGCTCGATGTCGACACCGAGGGCTTGTTGCTGATCACCAACGACGGTGACCTCGCCAATCGGATCTCGCACCCGAGCCACGGTGTCGAGAAGGAGTATCTGGCCCACGTCGAGGGAAATGTGCCCGCACGGGCGCTGCATCGCCTTCGCGAAGGCATCGAACTCGAGGACGGAATGACTGCTCCCGCGCGTGTCAGCCAACTCAGCGCCGGCCTGCTTCGGATCACGATCCACGAAGGCCGCAATCGTCAGGTTCGGCGGATGTGCGAGGCGATCGGCTTCCCGGTGCAGCGGCTGGTGCGGGTTCGGATCGGACCGTTGCGCGATGCAACGATGCCGCCCGGGCAATTCCGTGAACTGTCGCTGGACGAGGTCCGCCAGCTGACTGAGGCAGTGGCTGGAGCCCCGCGCAGCTACGATCGTCGCCCGTGACAACGCAGCGCCGCGCCAACATCATCGGCCTCGGCCTGATCGGGGGCTCGATCGGGCTGGCCCTGCGCGAGCGCGGCTGGTACGTCGGCGGCGATGATCACGACCAGTCACGGATCGACCGGGCGCTCGCGCAAGGGGTACTCGACCAGCAGAGTCTGATCGACACCGCAGAGATCACCTTTGTCGCAACCCCTGTGTTGGCGGTTGCCGATCAGGTCAAGAGGGCGCTCGCCGAGACCACTGGATTCGTCACCGATGTCGGCAGCGTGAAGGGTCCGATCACGGCGGCGATCGACGATGCTCGCTTCGTCGGAGGCCATCCAATGGCTGGCAGCGAACTCGAGGGTCTCGACGGCGCTGATCCCACGATGTTCACGGGAGCGGTCTGGGTGCTGTGCCCCGTGTCCACCACCTCCGACCAGACCTTTGCGGCGACCGCGGCCATCGTCGCCGAACTCGGTGCCGAGGTCGTGGCCCTGCCGCCGGACCGTCACGACCAAGTCGTCGCGGTGGTCAGCCACGTCCCACACCTTGCCGCAGCCACCCTGATGGGTGTCGCTGCCGAGCGTGGCGAGGAGCACGGAGCGCTGCTGCGACTCGCCGCTGGCGGATTCCGCGACATGACCCGCATCGCGAGTGGCCATCCTGGCATCTGGCTGGACATCTGCGCGGAGAACCGAGACGCGATCCTCGATGGTCTTGATGCACTGATCGATGGGTTGCGACGGATGCGCGAGATCGTGCGCGACGACGACCGGGCCGCCTTGCACGATCGTCTGCGCAAGGCGCGCGAGGCGCGTACCAACCTGCCCAGTCGCGCCACCCAGCCGGGCCAACTGGCCGAAGTCCGGATCCCGATTCCGGACCGCACGGGCGCTGCTGCCGAGGTGTTCACTCTGGCCGCCGAACTCGGGGTCAACATCTCCAGTTTCGAAGTGGTCCACAGCGTGGAGGGCAACCGTGGAGTCGCGATCGTGCTCGTCGACATCAATACTGTCGACCTGTTCCGCGGTGGTCTGCTGGCGCGCGGGTTCCGTCCTGCCGTGCAGCGACTGGACTGAGTGGGAGTGTCGATGACAACCGGTTTCGCGGCGACGGACGTCTACGCCGTGCGCACCGTGGGCGGACCGATCGACGCGATCGTGCGTGTTCCCGGCAGCAAGAGCATCGCCAATCGGGCCCTGATCTGTGCGACGCTCGCCGACGGCGAGTCGATGTTGCGCAACGTGCCCGGCGGTGACGACACCACGGCGATGCTGGAGTGCGTCGCCCTGCTCGGCGCCGGCGTCGGAGCGCTCGACGACGTCCCGACCACGGTGGTGGTTCACGGCACCGGGGGTGCATTGCGTCCGGGACCGCTGACATTGCATGCTCGTCTGGCGGGCACCACCTCGCGCTTCGTCACCGCGCTGGCGGCACTCGGAGTCGGTCCGTATCACGTCGACGGCCTCCCACCGTTGCGATCGCGGCCCATGGCTCCGCTGCACGACGCGCTGGTCGCGCTCGGAGCACAGGTCCACCCGGCAGAGGCATGGGGCCACCTGCCTGCGGACGTCACCGGGATCGATCTTGCAGCTGCCCAGGGGCCTGCCGTGGTGCGCATTCCGGGTGACATCAGCAGTCAGTACATCACGGCCCTGATGTTGATTGCGCCGTACCTGCCGGGCGGGCTTCGGATCGAACTGACGACTCCTCTGGTGTCGCGGCCGTACCTTGCGATCACCTCGGCCGTGATGGCGGCCTTCGGCGTGGCCGACGTGCGGATCGACGACGACGTGGTCATCATTGCAGCCGGTCGCTACACCGCCCGCGACTACGAAATCGAACCCGACGCGAGTTCGGCCAGCTACCCGCTTGCGGCCGCAGCCGTGTGTGGCGGACGAATGCGCATCCCGGGACTCGGCGCAGATGCGTTGCAGGGTGACGCCGCGTTTGCCGATGTACTCGCCACGATGGGCTGCCACGTGGAGCGCACATCCGCCGGCACTGTCGTCAGCCGCCATCGCGAATTGGTCGGGGTCACACTCGACATGGCCGATCTGTCAGATCTGGTTCCGACGCTGGCAATCATTGCGCCGTTCGCGATCAGCCCGACCGAGATCACCGGCGTCGGATTCATCCGAGCCAAGGAAAGCGATCGACTCGGCGACCTTGCGTCCGAACTCCGCCGCTGCGGAATCGCGGCGGTCGAACTCGTCGACGGGATCCGGATCAACCCCGGCGTCGGCACGGGCGCGCGACTCGGAACCCACCACGATCATCGCCTGGCAATGGCGTTCGGCGTGCTCGGCTTGCGCCTCGCCGGCGTCGAGATCGAGGATCCAGCGGTGGTCTCCAAGAGTTGGCCCGACTTCTGGCCCGCACTCGAATCGATCGGTGGATCTCGATGACCGCCGCACTCCCACGACGGCCGGCCGCCAGCGGCGACGTTGTCGCTGCATTCGATGTCGACGGCACGCTCACGTCGAGCGACAGCATGGTGCCATTTCTCGAACGGCTTGCCGGCCGAACCAAGTTGTTGCTCGGCATCGGCCGCCAGCCTCTGCGCGTCGCCGACTCGGTCGTTCGCCGCGACCGGGACCGGCTCAAGGCGGTTGCGGTTCGGGCTGCCTACGCCGGACGCGAGGTCGCGGCTGTTGAGGCGCTCGGCCGGGAATATGCAACGGTGATCGAGTCGACGATGCTGCGCGACGACACGCTGTCTCGGTTGCGATGGCACCAGTCCGAGGGTCATTGGGTCGTGTTCGTCTCGGCCTCGCTCGGCGCCTATCTGCATCCCCTTGGTGTCAGCCTTGGAGTCGATGGTGTGATCTGCACCGAAGCACTCGTCGGAGCAGATGGCCGATATTCCGGGGAGATGGTCGGTGCCAATTGTCGCGGGCCGGAGAAGGAACGCCGGCTGCGTGAGTGGCTGAACGCGAATGAGCTCGGGGGAGCGACGCTGTGGGCCTACGGTGATAGTGCCGGAGACCGCGAGTTGTTGCTGGCTGCTCACCACCGGACCAACGTGAAGGGACGCACCATCAGCGAGACACCGGAGTCGACGGCGTGATCATCGGCCTGATCAAAGAGGCGCGTCCGAAGCAGTGGGTCAAGAACGTGCTCGTCTTCGCGGCGCCCGGCGCAGCGGGTGTCCTCACCCACGGCAAGCCGCTGTTGCACTCGCTCATCATCTTCGTCGCGTTCTGTATGGCGAGCGCCGGCACGTACTACTGGAACGACATCCTCGACGTCGAGGCCGATCGGGTGCACGTCAAGAAGCGCTTTCGCCCGATCGCGAGCGGAGTGGTGCCGTTGAACATCGCCCGCGTGGTCGGCTCGTTGCTGCTCGTCGGTGGACCCGCGCTCGCATTCGCCACCCGGTGGCAAGCCGGTGTGGCGTGCGTCGTCTATGTCGTGTTGACCACCACCTACAGCGCGATCTGGAAGCACATCGCCGTGGTCGATCTGATTGCGGTCGCGGCCGGATTCGTTGTCCGCGCGATCGCAGGAGCGGCTGCAACAGGAGTGCCGATGAGTTCGTGGTTCGTGCTCGTCACCTCGTTCGGCGCATTGTTCATCGTCACCGGCAAGCGATATGCCGAACTGCGCGAGCACGGCGATTCGCCCTCGGCAGCCCGTGCGACGCTCGATGACTACTCGCTCGGGTTCCTCCGGATCGTGCTCTCGGTCAGTTGCGGAGCGACCCTCGTCGCGTATTGCATCTGGGCGTTCGAGGCCAAGGCCATGGCCGATTCGTCGCTGCCGTTCTACCAGTTGTCGATCGTCCCGATGTTGACCGCGTTGTTGCGATATCTGTTGATCCTCGAGCAGGGTCATGGCGCCGCGCCCGAGGAGATCTTCATTGCCGACCGAACCCTGCAGGTCCTTGGCCTGATCTGGATCGCGGTGTTCGCGACCGGTGTCTACATCTCGTGACGGGCTCGACGACCCCAACCACGACCCCACCGACGACCGTCTCCGGATCGGTCGGATTAGGCTCAGTCATTCGATGACTCCGCCCGCCACTCTCACCCAGTTGACCGGCTGGGGACGCACTGCCCCGAGCGGCGCCCACGTCGTGCCGGTCACTGCCGGCAACGTCGCCGAAGCTGTTGCCGGTGCCACCGACCGGGGTGCGCTCGTGCGAGGCCTGGGGCGTTCCTACGGTGATGCCGCCCAGAATGGTGGTGGATTGGTGCTGCGTCTGGCCGGCGATGCGGGTGACGCAGTCCTCGACGAAGCTGCCAACGAAGTCACCGTCGGCGGGGGAGTCAGCATCGATGAACTGCTCAAGGTTCTCGTCCCTCGTGGCTTCTTCGTGCCGGTCACCGCCGGCACCAGGTTTGTCACCATCGGCGGCGCGATTGCGAGCGACATCCACGGCAAGAACCATCACATCGAAGGATCGTTCGGCAACCACGTCCGCCGTCTGAGTCTGCTCACGGCCGACGGATCGACGGTCGAATTGAGCCCGACCCTGCGCCCCGAGTTGTTCTGGGCGACCATTGGCGGGATGGGGCTCACCGGCATCGTGCTGGACGCCACCGTCCACGTCTGGCCGATCGAGACCAGCCGCTGCATCGTCGACACCACCCGGGCGCACGACCTGGATCACATCCTGACGCTGATGGAAGAGGGCGATCACCGCTATCGCTACGCCGTGGCATGGATCGACCTGATGGCCAAGGGACGCCACCTCGGTCGCAGCGTGCTCAGCCGCGGTGACCATGCGACGCTCGATCAATTGCCAGTGGACGATCGGGTCAACGCTCGTGAGTACCACCCACATGTCCTCGTCGGTGTGCCACCGATCGTGCCGATCAGCGCACTCAACCGGGTGTCGATCAAGGCGTTCAACGAGATGTGGTTCCGCAAGGCGCCGATGTATCGCACCGGCGAACTGCAGACGATTCCGCAGTACTTTCACCCGCTCGACATGATCGGTGGATGGAACCAGGCCTACGGCCCTCGAGGTTTTGTCCAATATCAGATCCTGATCCCGTTCGGTGAGGAGAAAGCGCTGCGGGCGATCATCGAACGACTGGCGACGTCGGGCGCAGCGAGCTTCGTCACCGTGCTCAAGCGATTCGGTGCCGCCAATCCGTCGCCGCTCAGCTTCCCGATGCCCGGATGGACACTGACACTCGACATTCCCGCCGGCACCAAGGGCCTCGCCTCGATGTTGCACGAACTCGACGTCGTCGTGCTCGACGCCGGCGGTCGCCACTACATGGCCAAGGATTCCCACACCACCCCGCAGGCGATCCGTCGCGGGTACCCCCGTCTCGCCGAGTGGCAGGCAATTCGCAATGAGATCGACCCTGATCGGGTCTGGCAGAGCGATCTCGCCCGCCGGCTCGAACTGATCTGACCGTCCCTTTCACCGCTCGCCTTCGACCCCTCGCCGTCCGGCTGGAGACCATCATGCAGAACTCTTTCGGAGAACCCCAATCGATCCTGTTGCTCGGCGGCACCAGCGATATCGGCCTCGCAATCGTCGATGCACTCGTCTCGCCGACGCTGTGCAGCATCGTGCTGGCCTGTCGTGACCCAACAACTGCGGCAGCCGATGTGGCCCGACTGTCGAAGCTGGGCATCGAGGTGATCGCGGTCGAGTTCGATGCCGCTGCCAGCGATACCCATGCCGCGTTCGTCGAGCGGGTGGTCGCCGATCACGGTGACCTCGACGTCGTCGTGATGGCCTTCGGCGTGCTCGGAGATCAAGCCGACTTCGAAGCAGATCCCGCATCCGCCGCCTCTGCCGTCACCGTCAACTACACCGGCTCGGTGAGCGTCGGCCTTGCGGTCGGAACCCAGATGCGCAAGCAGGGCCACGGCCGGTTGGTGGTGCTGTCGAGCGTGGCGGGCGAGCGCGTGCGCAAGTCCAACTTCGTCTACGGCTCGTCCAAGGCAGGGCTCGACGGATTCGCCCAGGGCCTCGGCGACTCATTGGCCGGCACCGGCGCCAAGGTACTGATCGTGCGCCCCGGCTTCGTGCATTCATCGATGACCGCCGGGATGAAGGCTGCACCGTTCTCGGCAACCCCTGAACAAGTCGCGATCGCAACCGTGGCGGGACTGCGGTCGGGCAAACGGACGGTCTGGGTGCCTGGCATCTTGCGCTTCGCGTTCAGCGTGTTCCGCCACCTGCCGAGCCCGATCTTCCGCCGGCTTCCGCTCGGCTGATTGTCTGCGGCCTATTCGGATCCCTGACCGGCTCGGGTCCGCTTGCTGTTGCGCAGGACGGCGAACGCATCGGTGGACCACCAGGCCCAGGCGACGAGCACGGGTTGGAAGAACAGCCGATTCCGCCGGGCGCTGTCCGAGTTCAAGCCGAATGCATCATGGCCGTCGATGAACTGGCTGATATTGCCCGCGAACACCGCAATGAAGAACAGGCCAGCCGCAAGACCGAGCAGGGATCGACGGCGACGGACGACGATCAGTGCGGCACCGAGCGCGATCTCGACGATGCCGGACAGGATGACCACGACATTCTTGTCGATCCCCACCCAATCGGGCACCTGAGCTGGGAAGTCTGTGCGAGCAAATGTCAAGTGGCCGAGGCCGGCAAAGATCAATGCGATTCCGAGGACGACCCTGGCGACGGAGCGGACTCGGGAAGATCGAGTGGTGGTCATGGCGCTCACCGTACGCCCGGGGGAGCACCACCACAGCGACTCGGACCGGGACGATTTCGATGCTCAGTCGGGGACGGGTGGGTCGACCTGGCCGGCAGCCCGAGCGCGAGCCGTCACGATGCCGACATCGGCTGGGCTGATCCCGTCGCCCTGCTCGCAGCGGTGGTACAGCAACGCGAGTGAGTCGGTACTCGGGTATCGGGGGTCCGGGTTCTTCGGATACGACTGGACCAGGCAGAAGTGATCGGCGACGACTTGGTTGGGGGCGTCGGAGCCGCGAATCGACGATGCATTCGGCTCGTTCCAGCCGGTCCAGTAGTTGGTCAGGATCAACCAATCGGCAGAGGCGACATCGGACGCAAGGCTGGATCCTTGCTTGTCGGCGAGGCCTGGATCCATCTCGATGTAGTACGTCGCCGGCACCAGTTCGGAGAAGAAGTAGTAGTACATGACGTCGCTGTAGATCGTGCGAGCAAGATCGGCTGGACCAACCAGCAACCGCTCGCCCGGCTTCGACATCGTCGCCAGATCGGCGATCAGTTCGTTGGTGGCCTCACCGACGAAATAGTCCCCGACCCAGAACTGGCGATCGCCGCGATGCACTTCGAACGGAACCCGCAGGTCGCCGAGGCTGACCCGGCTGTGGAGGATGTAGTGGCGGTAGGTGAAGAACGGGCAGATCACGAACAACACCATTGCGGCGACACCGACAGCGATCACCTGGCGAGCCGAGATCATCAGCTTCGGTGCCACCCGGCGGAACACCTCGTACAGCGTGACCGGCAGCAGCGAGAAGCAGATCCCGACAACCCAGGCCAGATGGGTCGAATCCGGTCGTTGCAGACCCTGTTGGATCAAACCCATGCCGAACAGCCCGCCCATCATCAGCGCGACGCCACGCTCGACACTGCCGGGATCCCTGGCACCGTCACGATCACGGAGCAGGAACCGCCATGCAACGAGCGGGGTACCAATCGCGACGAAGAGCATCGCGAAGAACCACAGGAACAACTGCTTGCTCGCAGCAAGTGCGGGGAACGGCCACCACGGGGGAACGCCTTCGGAGATTGCCTGCAGTGCGCCGTCGACAACGGACCAACTCGGGGGGCGGGGCAACTCGCGGCCGGGGCGCAGGTGGAACACCGGGTCGAGAACCATGCCCTGGATGCTCTTGCCGACGCCGGCCATCGCGAGGTGGACGAAGAACGGGATCAGACCAACGAACAACCCGGCGGCGAACGTGATCAACACCGGTCGTGAGCGACGCCGCCACAGCATCCAGCCGTGAGCAAGGGCGAGAGCGACGATCAGATCGGGCCGGAAGCACAGCGCGAACCCGGCGAGAACGGCGGCGATCACACCGTTGCGGGTCGCACGCCGCGCATCGCTGTGATCACTGTCACCGCGATCATCGCTGTGATCGGCCAACTGCAGGCAGCGGATGGCGAAGATCACGCTCCACAGGCCGAACGCGACCCCACCTTCCCACGCCAGCGCGGACAGGCCGATTGGAGTGAGGACGAGCATCGTGCAGATCAATGCGCTGGCGGTTGCAGCAAGTCGGCCCCAGATCCGGGTGAGCACGTAGATCCCGAAGATCACCGCGACGTGCTGGAGCAGACCGAACGTGCGCTCGCTGGCCAGCGAGTGGCCGAACACTGCGTACCAGCCGGCCAGCAACTGCAAGGAACCGGGCCCGTAGAGGTGGAGGAAGTCCACGTTGGGTACATCGCCGGCGGCCAGTCGCTCGGGGAACACGAGCATGAAGCCTTCCTCCATCGTTGCCCCGGTAGCGGCATAGAGACCCCGCAGCGGCAGCGCGATGACGGCGCTGATCAGAGCGAAACACGCCACGTCGAGGCGCTGGGGAAGTCGCCGGCGAAGGCGATGGCCGAGCACGAACGGCTGCGGTGACGAAGACATCAGATCTGGCACAGTTTGCAGATGCTACGGGGTTTTCGGTCGAAGTCGAGGGACTGGTGGTCGGCCTTCAGGGGGTCGTCGGACTACGCTGTCTGCGTCGTGCTGGCAGGCGTGTGTCGTCGCCGGAACACATGTGAACGACAACCGATGCCACCTCTTCGCCGATGACCTCACCCAGCCGACTCCCCGCCACGCCCGACCTCGACGACTACGCCTCGGACATGATCCGGATGGGGACCCGACGAGTGCATGTGCTGGCCTGGCGGGATCTCGACGACCCGGATGCGGGCGGCTCGGAACTGCACGCGCATGAGTTCATGCGACGCTTCGCCGACGCTGGACTGCAGGTGCTGCAGCGCACGTCGGCTGCTGTCGACCAACCGCCGATCTCGTCCCGCAGTGGCTACCAGATCGTGCGGCGGGGGAGCCGCTACAGCGTGTTCCCGCGTGCGATCGCATCAGAGCTCACGCATCGGATGGGCAACTTCGACGCCCTGATCGAGATCTGGAACGGGGTGCCATGGCTGAGCCCGCTGTGGTGCCGCAAGCCGCGGATCATGTTTCTCCACCACGTCCACGGACCCATGTGGGATCAACTGCTGCCGAAGCCGTTCGCCGCTGCCGGACGGACGATGGAGACCAGGCTCGCGCCACCGTTGTATCGAGGGGTGAGCACGCTCACGCCCTCGGACGCGACCCGCGACGAACTGATCTCGCTCGGCTTCCATCCCGATCGGGTGACCGCGGTGCCGAACGGCGTCGACTCGTTCTTCCAGCCCGGACCCGAGACGTCGCCGAATCCACTTGTCGTCGGTGTCGGCCGGCTCGCGCCGGTGAAACGGTTCGACATGTTGTTCGAGGCTGCGCTCGTGGCTCGCCAACGGGTGCCGAATATGGAACTGGTCATCGTCGGCGAAGGTCCCGAACGGGCCCGCCTGGAAGCGATGATCGCCCTCCATGACGCGTCGTCGTGGGTCACCCTCGCCGGCCACCTCGGCCGTGAGGAGCTGCTCGCGTTGTATCAACGGGCGTGGCTCGTCAGTAGCGCCTCACTCGCCGAGGGTTGGGGCCTGACTCTCACCGAAGCGGCGGCGTGCGGCGTCACTGCGGTGGCCACCGACATCAGCGGACATCGCTGCAGCGTCGTGAACGGCGTCACGGGGGTGCTCGCCGACCTCGAACAACTCGGTGACACCATAGCCGACGTGCTCGAACAGCACGAACGCCGCGCCACGCTGGCGAGCGCCGCCCTGACGAGGGCCCGATCGCTCACCTGGGACAAGTCGGCGCTCGGGGTGATCAAGGGTCTGCATCATGAGGTCCTGCTCCGCGCGCAACGTCGAGCGACCCGCTACCAGACGGCTCGCGATGTCTAAACCAGATTCGACCGATTTCAGCGTGGCTGAGCCGGCCTTCGGAGCCGAAGTTCAGCAGCGACCGATCTGGCGGCGATCGTGGGCGGTCGTCACCGGATTGACCGCACTGCTCGCGCTCCCGCTGCTGATCGCGGCGATTGCGCTGAGCCGCAAGCATTGGAGCCCGGTGCTCGATCTCGCGATGACAGAATTCCGGGTTCGCGATGTCGGCACCCGACACACACCGCTGATCGGTCTCCCCGGTCGGATCGGAACGTTCCCCGATCAGGGCAGTCACCCCGGTCCGCTGAGCTTCTACCTGCTTGCGCCGACGTACCGACTGTTCGGCTCCGGCGCCTGGGCGCTCGAGCTCGGATCGGTGTTGATCCACATCGCAGCCGTTGGCGCGGGGTTGACGCTGGCCTGGCGTCGTGGCAGCGCGCAATTGACCGTCGCGGTAGCAGTGATGATGGCGGTGATCATGCGTGGCTACGGCATCGGCGTGTTCACCCAGCCGTGGAACCCGTACATGCCACTGATCGCGTGGATAGTGGTGCTGCTCGCGTCGTGGTCGATCCTCGAGGGTGATGCACCGGCTCTGGTGTACTTCGTCGTCGCCGGATCACTCTGTGCTCAGACCCACGTGCCGTATGTTGCGATCGTCGGTGGCATGGGAGTCCTTGTCGTCGGCTGGGCGTCGGCGAGAGGACCGATCGGGTCGATGCTCGCCAGACGGGGAACGGTCGATTCACCGATGCTGCGGCCGGTGCCGATGCCTGGCGCGAAGCGGTGGGCGATCATCGCAGCGGCGGTCGGCTTCGTGCTGTGGTTACCGCCGATCGCTGACCAGTTCCGCCATTCGCCGGGCAACCTGCGGATGCTCGAGGAGTACTTCACGACCCCACCCGACGAGGGCGTTGTCGGCCTCGGCGCAGGGATCAAACACCTGCTCCGTCACCTCGATCTGATCCAACTCGGGCGCACGATGTTCACACAGTCGGGTGCGTTCACTGCCACAGCGTTCAACCTCGATGGTTCGATCGTGCCCGGAATCCTGTTGTTGATCGCGTGGGCAGCAACCGCTGTTCTCGCATGGCGACTTCGGCACCGATTGCTGATCCATCTGCACGCAGTGATCGCTGTTGGATACGTGCTCGCCGCGATCGCGATGTCTCGGATCTTCGGCAAGCTCTGGTACTACCTGACGCTGTGGACGTGGGGCCTGCTCACCATGTGTCTGTTCGCAATGGGATGGACCATCGTCGCTGTCATCCGGGAGCAACGGCCGGCTCGTCGCAAGACGACGATGGCAGTGGCCCGCTGGGGTGCGCTGACGTCGCTGGTGATGTGCACGCTCACGTTCTCGTGGAGTGGCGCCCATGCGACACCCCCCGAATATCACCTCTCCAAGACCCTCACCGCGATCGTCGGGCCCACCGCTGATGCTCTTGCCGCCGGTGTCGGCGCTGCCGATGGACGCGGCGGACGATACGTCGTCACGTGGAGCGACGCAGCGAACTTCGGATCACAGGGTTATGGGCTCGTCAACGAACTCGAGCGGCGCGGCTTCAGTGTCGGCACACCAAACACATGGCGGGTGCCGATCACGCCGCAACGGGTGATCGATCCGCGAACTGTCACGGCGACGGTGCAACTCGCGACCGGCTCGTACATCGCCGAGTGGCGTGACCGGCCCGATGCTGTCGAAGTGGCGACATTCGACCTGCGTTCCGACGCGCAGCGGATCGAATACGACAAGCTCGTTGCGCAGTTGCTCATCGATCTCGACCGACTCGGGCTCGACGATCTGATCCCGGTGGTCGACACCAACCTGTTCGGTGTCCAGGTCGACGCTCGCGTGCCCGAGGCGCAGCGTAAAGTGGTCAATCACCTGCTCGAGATGGGCCTGCCGACCGCCGTGTTCATCGCCCCAGCCGGTGTCACGTCGTGAACGGACTGCGAATCTGGCTCCACACCTGGAGGAGCCGTTTTGTTGCTGCTCGCCACGACCGGGTGGCTCTGGCCGCGATCATCGCAGTGCTCGCTGCGTTGGCTCCGATCGTCGTCACGGTGATACGAACGGCTCTGCGCCGGTGGGTTCCGATCGGTGACGACGGGCTCCTGCTGCTGAGAACCGCCGATGTTGCGACGCGCAACCACCCGTGGCTGGGAACATGGACATCGGCGTCTCTGACGGCAGGCAAGGACTTCAACAACCCCGGTCCGTTGCTGTTCGACATCTTGTCGGTGCCGGTCAAATTGCTCGGGCCTGGCGTGGGTATGCCGCTCGGACTCGGCGTGCTGAACGGAGGAGCGGTCGTCGGCGCAGCCCTGGTCGCCCGACGCCAGGCCGGCCCGCGGGCCGTGATTGCAATGATGCTTGCCGCGGTCGGCATCATTTGGGCAATGGGCAGTGAACTGCTCATCGACCCGTGGCAGCCGCACGCGATGATGCTGCCGTTCTTTCTGCTGATCGCACTGCTGTGGGGCATCGTCTGCGGCGACCTGGTGTTGGTGCCGTGGTTCGCCGCAGTGGCGTCGGTGCTCGTCCAAACGCACGTCAGCTACAGCTTTCTCGCCCTCTTCTTCACGGTCGGGCTCGGTGCTGCCGTCGTTTTCCACGCTCGACGCGCACCGTCCAAGCGTGCAGTGCTGGTGAGAACCGGTGTGATCACCGTCGTGACGACGCTGGTGTTGTGGGCTCAGCCATTCGGCGAGCAGTTGTTCGGAAAGGGCGAGGGCAACCTCAGCCGATTGCTGTCCAGTTCGTCGTCGGACCAGCCGGTGATCGGGCTCGGGCTCGGTACTCGATTGATCGCCAACGTCGTCGTGATCCCGCCTTGGTTCTCGCGAGGTGCTTTCGGAACGGCGGTGCCACCGACGGCTTTCACCGGCACCGGCACCGATCGACACGTCATCGTCACGGGTGTCGTGTCCTTGCCATTCGCCGCTATGTCGATCCTGCTGTTCCTCGCAATCACCGCACTGCTGCTCTGGCGAGCGATCCGCCACCGGCAGGGCCCGGTCGTTGCTGCGCTGGCGATGGTGATGGGGCTGCTCGCCTGCTCTGCGATGGCGATGGTGTTGATGCCGATCGGCATCATCGGCTTGTCGCCGCACCAGATGAGATGGCTGTGGACGATCTCGTCGTGCAGCCTGGTCACGTTGCTGGCCTCGGCGGTCGTGGTGGTGCGCACGGAGCTCATCCGTCGCGGCGCGAATCGGTCGACGAGCACGGTCGGCGCGATCCGTTCATACGATCGTTCGGCGATCACGTTGGGCATCTTCTCGATCATCATTTTTGCGCTCGTCAGCTTCCCGACCTACGCCCACGATGCAGGCCCCACTGCTGATCGGGCAGCGCGACCCACGATCGTCGCGTTGATGAATCAGATGACCGACCTCCAGGGTGGCGGACCATACGAGTTCGACGACAGCGGACTGCGGTTCGCCGAGCCGTACAGTGGCGCGGTCATGGCTCGTCTCGGTGAGCTCGACATTCCATTCGAGGTCCAACACCCGGGGCTCGTTCGCCAAGTGGGCGACGGTCGGGAGTTGACCAACCATGTGGTCGGACGGTTGTTCCTACGAGAGGGCGACGAGGCGGTCGAGATCCCGGCGGGCATCGAGCGGGTCGCGTTCGTCCCCGGCCTGACAACCACTGAGATCGTCGAACGCGATTCGTTGATCACCCAGTGGGTGGACCGCCTGACCGCTGGGACGGTCACCCTCGACGATGCCGGCGAGTCAGCCTTGGCAGCGGGGAAGCTGGGCATGTCGGCGGACCAACTCGCCGGGTTCGACGATCCGCGTGGCGTGATCGATTTCGGTCTGCTCGCCAACGCGTCGGCCAACGGCTGGCTCGACATCAGCACCGATGATGCTGCATCTCTCGTCCGCCTCAGTGATCTGCAGAGTCGCTGGCGGCTGCTCACCGTTGGACTGTTCCTCGCCCCGATCAGCTGAGCCGCCCGATCCAGGCTGATGCATCAGCGAATCAGGGTGTGCGCCAGCGGCGCAGGGCGCGGGCGATGAGGAACAGTTCGAGGCCGGAACGGACCGAGGTCATCGGGGTCAGTTTGCTGCCGCGCACGTCGGTCCAGGTTCGAAGCGGGACCTCGAGAATTTCGTGCGGGGTGATGGCCCGCTGGCCGCGTCCCCCGCTGAGCAGTCGGCCGAGTAGTTCGACATCGAAGGACCACCTGCTGTGGAACGGCTCGTCCACGGCGGCTGCGAACATCGCCGAGTTGCGGAACAACTTGGCGCCGCACTGGGTGTCATAGACCCGGGTCCGCAACACCACGCTCGACGCCGTTGCGAACAACCTTCCGAGGTAGTGGCGCAGGATCGAGCGTTCGACGTGGTGGCCGAGCAGTGCGACCCGCGATGCCAGGACCACCTGCAGCGTGGGTAGGTCACGGGCGAGGCCGTCGAGGCGGACCATTTCTGCGACCGGGGTGGCCATGTCTGCATCGCAGAATCCGATGATGTCGGCGCCCTGGTCGATGGCGTAGCGCACCCCGGCCCGAACGGCTTCGGCTTTGCCGACATTGTCGGGCAGCGAGACCAGATGAATCCGTTCATGTGTCGCGGCGAGCGTCTGCAACAGCGCCAGCGTTGCATCGGTGGATCCGTCATCGACCAGAACCACCGATCGATGGGCATCGGCCGCCAGCACGACGACATCAGCCTGGACGAGTCGCTCGGCCTCGTTGTAGCACGGAATCACGATCATCGTGGCCGTATCGGCTGCTGCCATCGTGGGTCAGCGATTCGGGCGGCAGACCGCCCAGTACGACAGGCCTGGAATGCTCCGATTTCGCCGAGCGAGCACACGAGCGAGCCGGGCATCGCCATCGAGCACGGTGGTGACGGCCTTGGTGATCAGCGAGCCGTGCTCCCATTGGCCTATACCGTGTTCGCCTTCGGATGGCGCTGCAGCAGGGTGGCCCAGCCGCTCGACCGCGACCTGGCCGAGGCGGGCGACGGTCAGCGACGAGAACAGCGAGCCCTCGGACGTGACATCAAGATGCCGACGCAACAGCGCACTGATCGCTGCCGGCCGGTAGCGACGGTGATGACCGAGCGCCGTGTCATGCCGAGAGAACAGCCGCGGATGGGCTGGGACGCTGAAGATCAACACGCCATCGTCGCTGAGCAGGGGAACGACCGTGTCGGCGAGGAACTCCTCGTCGTGCTCGATGTGCTCCAAGACGTCCATCAGCAACAGGCAGCCGAATTGGCCACCCGGTCGTGCCAGCGTGCGCTCGATACGCGGTGGCAACAGCGCGTTGAGATCGTCGCTGGTGTAGTACGTGTCCCAACATGTCACCGACGTCGACTCGGGCAGATCGGCGAGCAACTCCTGGGCGAACCAGCCGTCGCCGGCACCGATGTCGAGCAGCCGCTCGAGATGGGCCAGGTCGACGGAATCCGCGATCAAGCGTCGGAAAAAGGTGCTTCGGGCGTGCTCCCACGGATGGCGGGCAGCCGATGCGCCTCGTTCTGAGAGATCCACGGCGGCGAGCCTATCCGGGTCGTGGTTGCGGCTGGTGGTGCTCAGAGCAGCGCGTAGGCGCCGACGGTGACGGCCACCGATGCGGCGAGCCAGGTGATCATGATTCGTCTCGGCTGGATCTTCTTTCGCCGAGCCGGCTGCTCGATCACGAGGTGCAACACGCATGCGGCGAGAACGCAGAGCACGACCCGAACGACATCGGATTTGGTTCCGGTCAGCCCGAGCAACGGGTCGCGGGTGAAGAGGATGATCGGCCAGTGGACCAGGTAGAGCGCATAGCTGATCCGGCCGAGGGCGACGAGCGGACGCCAGGCGGCGAGTGTCGTCAGTGGCCCACCCGACAGCAGCCCGACGATGGCCCCGACGCTGAGTAGGCCGACGACGATGATCCATCCCCGAGCCAATCGGTCAGGGTGATAGCCGATACCGACGAACAGCAGCCCCAACATCGCCAGGCACGAAGCACCCATCGCCCGCTGTACCGGCACCCGACGAGTGAACAGTTCGGGATGACGCGAGGCGACAATGGCGAGCAGTGCGCCGAGTGCCAGCTCGCCGGCCCGGGTATCCGTACCGAATTCGCGCCGCGGCACATACGCACCGAGCATGAGCGCGATCACGACCGATGCGATACAGATCGCCGACAAGACGAGGGTCAGATTGCGAATCGCATTCCGACCGCGAAGCACCACGAACAGGATCGCGATACCGAAGTAGAACTGCTCTTCGACGGCCAGTGACCACATCGGCCCGACCGGCCCGAGTCCGGACAACACGTTTGTTCGCCCGACGTCGATCATGTTCCAGTTGGCGACGCCCCACACCGCCGCGGTGGCGTTACGGGCCAACCCCGCTGCAGCCCAACCGCGTTCGCTGATCACGGTGACAATGGTGATCGCAGCAAGTGTTGCGAGCGCGGCCGGAGCGAGCCTTTGTACCCGGCGGCTCCAGAACCGCACGACGTCGACCCGGTCGCCGCGATCGAGTTCGCCGACCAGATTGCGGGTGATCAGGAAGCCGGAGAGCGTGAAGAACACCGACACGCCGAGTAGACCGCCTTGGAACCAGCCGCCAGGGTCGAGGTGATACAGCAGCACCGCCGCGATGCAGATTCCGCGCAGACCATCGAGCGCTGGTTGATACGTGCCGACGCGTGTTTCGACCGCGTCGAGCTGGACCTTCACCGAGCCGACTGTAGTCGGGGGATCCGGGCGGAATCGGCTGCTGACGACGAGTGGCTTCAGCCGGGTAGGAGGCGGGTGGCCTTCTTCAACAGCGACAGTGCCCCCTGCTTGGCCGGTCTCCGGTGGTGCGAGGTGGACTCGTCGTCGTGGGCGTCGAGCGTCTTGCGATTCGCCGTGAACCAGTCGTAGCTCTCGGCGAACATCTCGTTGTTCGACCATTTCGGGGTCCAACCGAGCGCCTCGGTGACGTGAGCGGTGTCGAACCACATCGACTTGCTGTACATGATCCAGTGGTAGGGCGCGAACGGGGCCAGCTTGGCGGTGGCAGCCGCACGCATTGCCAGTGACGCCGGCCCGGCAGGCAGCGAGCGAACACCCGCACCGGTGCCGGCGTGGGCGCAGACGCTTTCGAGCGTCTCGCGCATCGTGCCGAAACGGTCGGTGCCGGCATTGAAGATCTTCGGGCCGCTCGCCGCGCCAGCCCGGATGCACACGTCGGCGAGATCGTCGGCGTGGATGAACTGATAGCGGTTCTGACCATCGCCGAGTACGAACACGTCGGCCCCATCAGCGATCCAATCGAACAGGATGCCGAAGATACCGAGCCGGCCATGACCGAGGATGGTGCGTGGGCGGACAATGGTGACATCGAGGCCGTTGGCAGCGGCATTGAGACATGCCCATTCAGCGGCAAGCTTCGCGTGCCCGTAGGCCTCGGCGGGCTTGGGCACCGTGGTCGGCAGCACCGGGTTGGACTCGGGCACGCCGAACACGGCGCTCGACGATGTGTGGACCACCTTGGCCACGCCCGCATCGACGCAGGCATCGAGCAAGATTCGAGTGCCATCGACGTTGACGGTGCGGAGCAGGTGTTCATCCTGAGCGAGCGGAACCTGGGCGACATTGTGGAACACGACGTCGACGCCGTCGACGGCTGTACGAACGACCGCAGCGTCTCGGATGTCACCCCGAACGAAGTCGACTTCGCCGAACGCAAGGGCGTCGGGATCGTTGAGATCGAGGATCCGAACGTGATGTCCGGCGGCGCGCAGTTGGGTCGCGAGCAGCGCCCCGAAGTAACCACTGCCTCCGGTGACGAGTGCGGTGGTCACAGATCGATCCCGGCCTGACGACACCACTGGATGCTGCGGCGCATGCCGTCGTACAGCTCGAACTGTGGGTCGTATCCGAGGTCTGCTTGCGCAGCCGAGATGTCGCACGCAATCGAGTGGGCCATCTCGCCCATCACGTGCAACTGCTGCTGGTAGCGGCCGGTGCGTTGAATCATCCGGTCGGCCCGCTCGGCCACCCGGCCGGCGATGACGGGCAGTTTCATCGCACCGTTCTTGACGTCGTAGCCCTCGTCGCGAAGAGCGCGACCGACTGTTTCGATGATCTCGTTGACCGTGTAGGGACGGGCATCGGCTATCCAGTAGCCCTTGCCCGACACGCCCTCGGTGAGCTCGGCGCGAACCACACCTTGGACCAGGTTGGCGACATAGACCATCGAACGGCGCTGATCGCCTTTGCCGAACTTGGGAAACTTGCCGGTGCGGACCAAGCGGAAGAACGTGGTCTGGCGGGGTGGTTGGAGCGGGCCGTAGAACCATGGCGGGCGGACGATGACGGCGTCGAGGCCCTTGCCGATCTCCTGACGGACCGATAGTTCACCCTGCATCTTCGATTTGCCGTAGCCGAGGTACGGGTTGTACGGCTCGTTGGTCCGGAACGTGTCGCCGGCCGACGGGTTGGTCCCGAACGGTGAGTTCGACGAGACGTGGACGAGGCGACGAACGCCGGCGGCTCGCGCCGCAGCGGCGACGTTGGCGGCGCCCGTTGCATTGACGGTGAAGAAGTCGGCGACCTTGGCGGGATGGATCACACCTGCTGTGTGCAACACGTCGGTGTCGATCGGCAGGCCGTCGAGCAGCGCTTCGATCGAGGCCCGGTCGGCGACGTTGCCGATGACCGTCTCGACGTCGGCATTGACGGCGTGCACAGCCTCGGCTTCGGTCTGGTCGAGCACCAGCGCCCGAATCCTGCCGGATCGCCGATACGAACCTTCGTCGTTGGCGAGGTGATGGACGAGCGCCCGTCCCAGCCAACCTGCTGCACCGGTGATCACCGTGGCAGTCGGGAGGTCGCGCTGGACGGGCAAGTTCGGGGAATCAGTGTCGGGCGGTGACGAGTTCGGGGGAGTGCTAGCGGCCATGCGGACGTTCCGTTTCGATGAAGTGTCGGGCGTTGCGGACGGCGAATGCCATCACCGAGCCCTGAGGATTGACGCCGGGGGCTTCCGGCAGCAGCGATGCATCGTTGACCCACACGTTGCGCATCCCGCGGATGCGTCCGAAGCTGTCGGCGGCGCACCGCGGGTGCTCGCCGAGGGGCACGGTGGAACACAGGTGCACACTCATCACGGTTGCCTTCGATGCCGCGAAGGATGACTGCAGGGCCGCGATGTCGGCTTCGGATTTCACCAACGGCGCGTTGCGATAGCTGGGATACACCTCGTCGGCTCCGGCTGCGAGCATGCACAGCGCCAGTCGGCTGAGGCCGCTGCGCAGCAGGTGCTTGTCGCGAGCGGTCAGGTGATATGTGACGAGCGGGTCTCGCAGACCCGGGATGGCCTTGACCCGTCCTTTGCCTTCGCTGGTGATCGCGGCGTAGTAGACGCTGATCCGTTCCCAGTCGTTGACCGCCCGGCCGAATTCGTCCCAGTTGTCGTTGAGTGCCAACGCGACGAGTCCCGGATGGCTCGCTGATCCGCCGAAGCTGATCTCGGGCGCGAACTCTTTGACCTGGTGCACGGGCACGTCGTCGGTCGCGTTGACGATGTCGGGAAAGCGAGCGGCGAGTTTGACCGTCGGATGCACCGCCAGGGTGTCGCCGATGCGCTCACGAAGTCCGCTGCGTTGCAGCAACGCCGGCGTGTGGATCGCTCCACCGCAGACGAACACGTGGCGGAAACCGATCTGGCCGGCGGCTCCATCGGCGAGGGTGACCTCGGCGTGGCGGGCCACCGTGGACTGTAGGACCAACTTCTTGACTCGGCATCCGGTGAGGATCCGAGCTCCGGCCCGCTGGGCTCGCGGCAGGTAGGTGCGGGTCATGCTCTGGCGCTGCCCACTCGCGGCGTTGCCGTTGGCCGGGTACTTCATCCAGCGGGGACTCTCGTTGTTCTCCCAGCCGAGCGCATCGGCGCCCTCGTGGAGCCGTTTGCTCGCGGGTGAGACCGCACCCGGGACCGGCACGACATGCAATGCCTCTTCGATCTCGTCTGCGATCTGGTACATCGCATCCGGGTCGAGATCGCGGATGTGGTACTGCTGGCCCCAGCGTTCGAGCAGTTCTGCGGGGGGTCGCCGGTACAGACCACTGTTGACCTCGGTGCCGCCGCCTGCGCAACGCCCCTCCGTATAGGCGATCGAAGGGAGGCCGAGCGCGACAGTCACTCCACCGCTGCGGTATTGGCGGTTCATCTGTTCGAGCGAGAACGGCACGACGCTGCCCTGCTCGACCCATTCGCCCTCTTCCACGACGAGCACATCGAATCCGGCTTCGGCGAGCAGGGCCGCTGTGGTGGCCCCACCGGCGCCGGAGCCGATGATCAGGATCTCGGCGTCGAGGTTGGGGTCCATTGCCGACGTGGCGATCGCGGTCATCGATGGTCGCTTTCGATCGTGGGGGCTCCATTCGGCAGGGTGGCCGGCCAGTGCTCCCACACATAGGTGTACGCAAGCGATCGGATCATTCGGATGTACTCACCGACGAGGGGCAGCGGATGGCGGATCAACCAGGCCATCATCGAGCCAGCGCCCGGCATCGCAACCGCGATCCGCATCGGGGCCGCGATACACGTGACACCGAGGCGCAGCACGCTCGGTAGATCGTCGACCCGTTCGCTCGTGAACTCGGCGACCTCGTCGCGCTGGGACGCCTCGAGGCCGGGAAGGTCCACGGCCAACAATCGGCGAGTGAAGGGGAGCACGAGCGACCGTGAGGAGTATCCAGCCATGACGACGGCGAAGTGTACCGACTAGGACCCGACGGGCTCGGCTGGCATCGTGCCGGGCGTCTCGGCGATCGAACTCGGGCGGGTGGACCTGACGACGATGCTCACCGCGAGCAGCACGATCGCTGTCATCGTCGGTCGGTGCAGGTCTTCGAAAGAGCCGGGCCAGCCGGCGTTGGCGAACGGCTTGAGGGCGAGGAACCGGCGCAACATCACCGCCGAGATCGCGCCGAGCATCGCCACTGCGACGGGGCCGACGAGCGCCGCTCGCCGCAGACCGAATCCGCACACTGCGGCAACGAGGGCACAGACGATTCCCCACGTCGGAGAGATCACAAGCGCTCCGACGGCGAGAGCGGTCGCCGCCTGGGCGACGGCCGGACCGGTGAGCGACGCCCACCGGGTGTCGGCCGGCGGGATTGCGAACGTGACGAAGCGGGGCCGGGTGGCGAGCAAGGGCGGACGGCGGCGCCGATCGAAAACGATCAGGGCGATGCAGCCGAGCACACCGAGCGCGCTGAGCCCGATGCCCGCCGTCAATCGTGCCTGCCCATTCCAGGTGAGATGGACGGTGCGCTCGTTCGCGCTCGGCGGCAGGTACCACCCGTTGAAGCCGCCGTCGACTTGTTGCTGCACGCCGAGCGAGTCGCCGTCGATGTCAGCCGCCCAGCCCTGGTTGTAACCCTCTCCGAACACGAACCAGCATCCGTCGGGACACGCAGCAACGGTGTAGGTGCGATCGACCCGTCCGGCGTCGACCACCGTGACGGCCGGAACTGGCGCTGCCTCGCTCGGTGATGGATCGCTGCGGAGCACGATGCGGTCGACGTCGATACCCGTGGTGGCGCCGTTGGCGGATCGCACCATGTGCTCGCCGGCGGCGAGTTGCGCCCGGTCATCGCAGGGGGTCGTCGTCGCCGGACGACCGGCGAACAGATCAGCGACGGTTGCCGACATGCGGACTGCGACAGGTGCACCGTCGATCTGGAGAAGATCGTCGCGGCACCCGATCGCGATGTCCGTCGGCAGGGGCTCAGCGACGATGCCGGGGCCGGAGACCTCGCTGATCGCAGCCGGCAGCAGGACCTGCTCGGCATAGCGACGATCGGTGGTCGTGATCGTGGTGGTTTCGGCGATCGTCAGCCGCAGCGAGGCACCACCGAGGCCCGTGACCGTGATCGTGCTCGCTCCGGCTGCATCGGGTGCAGGCACCGCGAGGGTCTGGGTCGCTCCGGTCTCGTCGCTTGCCGTCACGTCGGTGATCGTGTTGAAGTCACCGGTCGACTGTTGGATCGTGAGCTGCACGCCGGTGGGATCGAGCGCCTGTCCGGGAGCGAGCGGAATCGTCAGGGTGCTGCCGGTTGCGG
The DNA here is from genome assembly GCA_039920665.1 of Ilumatobacteraceae bacterium. GTDB lineage: Bacteria > Actinomycetota > Acidimicrobiia > Acidimicrobiales > Ilumatobacteraceae > WLMZ01. The sequence goes on along the minus strand of JBDSDH010000041.1, from coordinate 4,778 downwards.
GCCCGAACGGCGTCGTCCAACTCGTGGTCGGATCGCCATCGGTCGCCGCCCACCCGCCCATTGCGGGAACACCGGTCAGCCGACGATCGGCAGTCGTACCCTGCCACCCGAGCAGTGTTGCGATCACGGAGTCAGCAGCGCGCAGGTCGAGCCGGGTCTCGATCGAGGGGACGAAGTCACGGGCGTCGGCGAGGGTGAACGACCGGGTCATCACCGGCTCGGGGTCCGACCGCCACCGGTTCGTCGCCCGGGTCCGGAGTCGGCTCAAGACGATGTCGAGATCTTGGGCGGCTGACAGTTCGGGGAGCACGTTGCTCGGAACCCTGATCACTTCGTCGGTCGGGCCGAGTTCGGTGGTGGCCTCGGCGAAACCCACCGCATCGAGTGCGTTGAGTGGAGCGACCGGGTCGTGCTCGGTCGCGGCGATCGTGATCGTGACCTGGCTGGATGGCTGACGGAGGGCGATGTCCTGACCGGTTGCGGTCCGCGACGCAGCGGAGAGATCGACCGGATAAGTGCCCGCCGCGTCGGTGACATCGATCCGGGTGATCCAGCGGTTGCGGACATCTTGTGGTTGGACGAGATGCACCGTCGAGAAGTTGCTCGCGCCCGTGAGGCGCAGGAACTCGCCGACCGGTTCGTAGCGGTCGGCGACCACCCAGGCGGTCGAGAGATCACCGTCGACCGCCATCGCCGGTCGGTTCTCGGGACGGTAGGCGAACGGTTCGCCGTATCCGCTCGCGGCTGCGCCGGTGCCGCCGCGTTGCTCGGCGATGGTCTGATCGGCGGAACTCTCGCCGACGAACACCGGGATCCGCTGATCCGATGTGTCCTCGACCAGAACCGCCTGGCCGTTGTTGGCGTCGCTGCCGTCTTCGGTGAAACCCCACACGTCCTGTGAGCTGTGCCAGTGGTGGGCACGATCGCGATTGCTGTCGGTGACGACCACCCGTCGAGCGCCGCTGATCGCAGCTGGGTCGTCGGTGAGGTCGGCGGCGTAGCGGATCAACTCGTCACCGGTGAGGACACCGCTTGCGGCCGCGTCGATGACCCCGTCACCGCTGCCCGCCACGACCACGACATCGGTCTTGGCTCGAACGATTGCGAGGGGCTTCTCGACCGGTACGAGTGCCACGGCGGGGAGCGGCTCGCCGATTGCGTTGTTGCTGATCGATTCCTCGTCGACCATCGGAAGCAGCGGCACGTTTGCGGTTGGTTCGCCGTACGTGACCGCCGGGCCGAGATCCGTTGCACCCGCAGAGGCTGCGGTTGCGAACAGAGCACTCGTGTCCTCCGGACGCGGCGTGCGATAGCGATCGAAGGCAACATCGTTCGGCAACCACACCGTGTCGACCCCGAACAGGCGGGCGATCGGCGCGATCTCGGACGCCTCGACGCTGCCGTCCTGAAATCGGTCGTCGAAGGCGTACAGCAGGTCCATCGCACCGGCGTTGCCGAGCGGCAGGAGGTCGCGGGTGACGAGGGGGCGATTGGTCATCCCGGGCAGCGGCGGATCGCTGGTGTAGCCCCAGCGATAGGCCCCGAACTCGAGGCCGGGCACCTGCATGACCCGGTATCCGGCCGGCATCGCGTCGAGGGCATCGGCTGCTTGCTCCCACGCCGCGGGCGGGTCTTGATCTCGCTGCAGGATCGGATCGGCAAATCCGTGATGGATGATGATCGGTAGGTTGACGACAGCCAACACACCGAGCGCGACGGGCACCAGGCGTCGGAGGCGGAACCGGGTGCGACGGCGAAGTCCACCGATGGCAGTGCTCAGCGCGCCGATACCGAGCGCGAAACCGAACGCGCTGAGCGGGATCGCGCGGGTGCTGCTGCGCATCGCGAGGGCGATGCTGGAGCGTGAGTTGTCCGCCAGTGGTGACATCAGCGGCGACGGATCCGCGATTGGATGAACGCTGACCGCCAGCACCACGCCGACGAAGACGAGCAGGATCGCGAACCGACGTGCGGACCAGCGGGTGGCGACCAGACCGATCAACGCGAGTCCGAAGATCAGGAACGTGATTGCGATCACCCGTCCCGACGCCATGTAGTCGTTGGATGCCGCAGTGAGGAACCCGTAGGGGTCGCGCACATAGAAAAGCCAGTAACCGAGCCCGCGCACGACCTCGGTGCTCGATGATGTGAGCGACACCGCTTCGAGCGTTTCGGAGTAGCCCAGTACGTCTGCGCCGTACTTGCCCTGCACGGACAACATCGAGATCCACCAGGCCGACATCACCACGCTGATCGCGCCGAGCTTGACGGCAGTGATGATCGCTGTGCGCCACGTGATCGACCGCTCCCAAGCGGCGTGCAACAACCACAGCACCGGCGCCGGCGCGATCATCAAGATCGCGGTCGCGTTCGTGGGGCTGATCGTTGCAATGACCAGGCCGAACAAGCCGATATCGCGCCACTTGGTTCGGGTTGCAGCCCGGATGGTCAGCGCGACGACCCAGCCGAGGCCGGCCCACGGGAGCAACATCGTCGAGGTTCGAGAGATGTAGGGCAGCAGATATGGGGACAGTTGGTAGAACAACGCCGCCACCAGTGCGCCGCTGGCGGCGATGCCGAGCAGTTTCGCCGCCCACCGCACGCCGAGGCCGGCGGCGAACATCAGCGTCGCGATCCACAGACGTTGAGCGATCCAGTCAGGGACGCCGATCGAACTGAAGAACGAATACCACGGACCGGACGGCCACAGGTAGCTCACCGTCTGGTGGGGAACCCAGCCGGCGAACTGGCGGCTGTCCCACGAGTACAGCGCATCTCCGGTGAGTCGGCTGGGGTCGAGATAGAGGTACAGCTTGGTGTCGGCCACCATCCGCCCGGGCGAAGACAACAGCGTCGGCACGTATGCGAGCAGCCCGAGAATCGCGACATGCCAGGTGTTCGGCGAGCGCACGATTCGGGCCATCAGCACCGACCAGCGCGACGATCCGTGATCAGCGAGCGCTCCGTCGTCTGGACCGTGTGGATCGTTCTCGCCAGTCGATTCATCGCCGGTCGAAGAGGTCGGGTTCGGCGCGTTGGAAGTGGTCATGGGTGGTCGCTCGGCCCGCTGTCGGGCCGTTGGCAACGCTAACACGGGGCTGCTGGAGCAACGGTGCACGCTGGCCGAGCGAACGAATAATTCGACGGTGACACCTCAGCCCGCACGACGGTCGGGCTAGCGTTGCGGCGCATGCAAACGGTGGTCGTCGTCCCCACATACCAGGAAGCCGAGAACATCGTTCGTTTCCTCACTGAGGTTCGGGCCGCGATCCCTTCTGCCAACATCCTGGTCGTGGATGACAACAGCCCTGACGGCACCGGCAAACTCGCGGAGGGCGTCGCGATCGAACTGGGCCAGATCAGCGTGCTGCATCGCGAGGCCAAGCAAGGTCTCGGTAGCGCCTACCGCCACGGGTTCTCCGAGATCCTCGACGGCAAGGTGTTCGACACACCATGTGATGTGGTCGTCTCGATGGACTGCGATTTCTCGCATGCGCCCAGCGCGATCCCGGCCCTCGTCGAACTGGTCGAGCACGGTGCCGACGCAGTCGTTGGTTCGCGCTACGTCGCCGGCGGCGGCACCGTCAACTGGCCGGTCCACCGTCGACTGCTGTCACGGTGGGGCAACCGTTACTGGCGCACGGTGCTCGGTCTGCACATCCAGGACTGCACATCAGGGTTTCGTGCCTACCGCGCCACCGCACTGCGGGCGATCAAGCCGACATCCACCGGTGCCGAGGGCTACGCCTTTCTGACCGAGTTGATCCGCCGTCTCGACCGTGGCGGCTACGTGGTGGTCGAACACCCGATCACGTTCGTCGACCGCGAATTCGGTACGTCGAAAATGTCGGCGTCGATCATCGCGGAGTCGATGCTGCTCGTCACCAAATGGGGCGTCGTCGATGCCTGGGCCCGGCTTCGTCGCCGCGAGCCGAAGCCACACTGACCAAGGCCCGGCGAAACCAGGGGATCAGGGGATCAGGGGATTGCGCCGTAGACGCCGTACAAACCAGCGAGCGTCACCAGACCGGCCGCGCCGAGACCGAGAACCACGGTCCACAGTTCGTGGGCTGACGAACGGGTGTCATCCTCGTGGCGGATCTCGATGTCCCGGATCCACGCAGCGGCAGCGATCAAGAGCGGAAACGCCGTGTACAGGAACCGAGGCCGAGCCGTGACCGTGCTCGGCGCAAGCATCAGGAGCAACACCACCGCGCAATACGTGACGACCGGCCACGGCAATCGCTTCTTCCACGCCGCGTAGACCAGCGCGAACATCGTCAGGAACGAGACGGCGGTGATGATGTCAGTGGGCGACGAAAGCGGGTGGATGAACGCATCGATCGAGTTGCGGATCGCGGTCAGCCCGAAGCTGGTGCCTTCGTCCCATGCCTCGCCCTGGGTGCGGAACCAGGCCAGGTCCTCGCCGGTGCGGAAGTAGAGGAACAGGTGGAAGCCGAGGAAGCCGATCGGGGCGAGAACGACGGCGATCAGCGATCGCCACTCTCGGTCCTTTTTGATCGCGATCAGGGCCGCGATTCCGCACGCTGCGATCAGCGCTATTCCGTTTGGCCGGGTCGCCGCTCCGATCGACGCGAGCACGCCGGCGAACAGCCAGTTGCGGCGATGCAGACAGAGCAGGCACCCAGCGGCGACGACCAGCAGGGTCGCTTCGCTGTAGGTGAACGAGAGCACGAAACTGCCGGGGAAGAACGCCATCAACAGCATCGCTCGATAGGCGACCTGGTCATCGAAGATCTCACGAGCGAGACGACCGA
>JBDSDH010000040.1:0-22068 GCA_039920665.1 Ilumatobacteraceae bacterium | reverse complement strand
CGGACGGGTCGCTCAGAACTGGCCGTTCACGTTGCTCGAATACTGGCAGCGCACGAAAGCGCCCGATCCTGACGACTACACGGTTGGGTGAAGCGCCGGCTGGGTCATCTCGGCATCTCCATGATCCCCAAAGTCCGCAGGTGGTCTGACCAATTGATCGTTTTTGGGGTGATTGCCTGGTACGTTCTGACACATGTCCAGTCCTTCGATGACTGCAGCCAGCAGAGTCGTCACATCGGTTTCGCGCACCTCGGTCGCTGACCAGCTCCACGCCCAACTCCGAACCGCCATCTTGTCGGGCTCTCAAGCACCTGGCTCGTTGTTGCCATCGGAGCGAGAGCTCGCCGAGCAAGCAGGCGTCAACCGCCAAGCAGTTCGTGAAGCGTTGCAGCGGCTGCGCCAGGCCGGTCTGATCGACATCGTCCAGGGCGAAGGTGTGCGGGTCGGCAACTGGCGGTCCGACGCGACGATCGCGGTGCTGCTCGACGGGGTGTTCCAGGCTGACGGCGGGCTCGATCCTGACATCGTCGAGTCGTTACTGCGGATGCGTCTCGTTGCGTTGGTCGACGCAACCCGGCGACTCGCGCTCAGCCATCGGGACGACGTCGTCGCCACGCTGCGGGCGATGGTGGTCGAGATGAGGGCGGAACCCGCCGATGCGCCGATCACCCCTCGGTTCGAGTTCTGGGGTTACCTCGTGGATTCATGCGGCAACGTGGCCTACCGGCTCGCGTTCAATACCCAGCTCGGTATTGCCGAGCGTCTTTCGTCGGAGGTGCTTGCGTTCTTGTCTGCCGGCGCCAAATTGATCGACGAATACGATCGGCTGGTCGAGGCCATTGCCGTCGGCGATGTCGACGCAGCAGCGCTCGAGGCCGACAGCATCCTCGGGCCGGCGTTGCGAATGTTCGAGATCCCGTCACAGACGGACGTCTCATGATCATCAGCCCGGTCGCTCGTCAATCCGTGGCCGATGCGGTGTACGCCCAACTGCGTGACGCGATCATCGACGACATCCAACCGGCGGGCAGCACCCTGCCGTCAGAACGTGAACTGTCCGAACAGGCAAGCGTGAACCGGCAGGCAATTCGCGAGGCGCTGCAACGACTGCGCGAAGCGAATCTCGTCACCATCGTCCACGGCGGGGGAGTGCGGGTTCGCGACTGGCGCCGCACGGCCGATCTGGCGCTCCTGCCGGAAGTGGTTGTCGCTGCAGATGGCCGGATCCGTCCCGAGCCTTCCCTGGCAATGCTGCAGCTGCGAACGGTGCTCGGCGTCGATGCGGCTCGACTCGCGGCCGAGCGGATCACCGACGACGGCGTGGCGACCCTGCGCGAGCGGCTCGCCGAAACGGTCGCGCTGCACGACGGAACGGGGAATCCGTCTTCCGCGACGATGATCGGTGCGTACGAGCGGATCTGGGTCGCGATCGTCGATGCTTCGCGCAACATCGCCTATCGGCTGATGAACAATTCGTTCCATGCTGCGAACACCCAGTTCGCCCGACTGCTGCCTGCCGACGACACCGCTCGTCGGGATCACACCGAGCCATACGTCGTGCTGGTCGATGCAATCGCGGCCCATGATCCCGAAGCCGCCGCCGCTGCAGCGTCGGAAGCACTCGGCGTCGCCGAGCGGGTGATGACGATGTTGGTGTCGAACCCCGGTTGATCGCATGGTCGACTGTTCCACCGCTCTGTGCGCGCAGCGCCATTCGGACTCCCGTCGCGATCCGGCGAAACAGGGCTGCCCGCTCGTGGCTGCCGTAAGCACGTGATGTCCGCCGTCAAGTCGACATCCTGAGTTCGCACCGCTTCGGGTCTGGCTGCTGATCGGTGGTCCAGTGGGAGTTGTTGGTTGTCGGGTGGGTGTCCGGGCGGTTCGCCAGTGGTAGCGATGCGGCCGCTGACGCTGACGCTGCCGGTACCGGTGCTGGTGCTGCTGGCGACAATCGCTGGCCTTCTTCGCCTCTCCGCCATGGACGCAACCTGGCTGGACCGCCATCACGTCAACGTCCAGAAGGCCAAGGATGGCGGTCGAGCCGGATCGGCGGCGTCAGAGCAAGCCGGCATCTTGCAGCTCGGTGACAGCGCGTTCGAGCAACGCCGCCTGGCCGGCAACGATTTTGATCGCAGCCTCGGTTGGGTCGAAGAATTGCGCCCGGTCGACCTCCGGGAAGGACTGCAGACGACCGGAGCGCGGAGGCCACTCGATCTCGAACCTGTTACTCACGATTGTGTCGACGTCGATGTCACCGACAGCGCACCACGCCGTGACCACCTTGCCGCCGGCCTGACGAATCGATCCGAGCGGCAGCAAGGTCGCGGCGCAGGCGATGCCGAGCTCCTCTTCGAACTCGCGCCGAGCCGCATCCAGCGGATCTTCGTCGGTGGCGTATTCACCTTTCGGTATCGACCAGGCGCCAAGGTCTTTGCGTTGCCAAAACGGTCCGCCCGGGTGGACCAGGAGAAACTGGGGCTTGCGGCCGACGATTCGGACGAGCACGATGCCAGCACTCAGCTTGGGCACGGAAACTCCGGCTCTCTGCGGGCGGGATGCAGGGCGAGGAGTCGACGAGCCCGATCGAGATCGACCGCTCGTTCGGGCGTGACCTCCTGACATCTCGGACACCACGTCGAAACCCGTCGCCACGGGCTCTGCCCCTCGCTCCAGCCGCCGAGCCGGGTCGAGCAGATCGGGCATGGCCGTCCCCGCTTCGGATACACGAAGTGGTCGTCGGTCCCCAAACGACGGCCTGTGGTGTTCTGCGGACCACGACGAGCGTTGGTCCGGATGACGGCAGCACCCAATCCGACCAGGTCGGGGATCCCGGTGACGGAGCCGATCGGCTGGTTGGGGGAGACCCCGACGATGAACGGCAACTCGACTGCGTACAGGTTGCCGAACCCGGCGACGTTTCGCTGATCGAGCATCGCGCCCGCAAGCGGAGCGGCCGGATCGTTGGTGAGTCGGGCGACGATTTCGTCGACGTCGGGCGACTCGGCACCACACAGGTCGGGCCCGAGATGGCCGATGACACGGTCCTCCGCCGACGTCGGAAGGACCTCCAAAATCGGTACGGCGATGCCGGTCAGGCGACCCGTTTCCATCCACAATTCGATCCGGCGTCGCCACGCCGGCTCGTCCGATCTCGGACCGACCGTCCACGAACCGGTCATCAGCAAATGGCCGTGCAAGGTCCGGCCGTCGTCGAAGCGCAGCATCAAGTGCTTGCCGAATGCCTCGGCTTCGCGTAGGACGGAGCCGGAGAAGTCGATGCCGACAAGTCGTGGGTCGCGGGTGACGGTCTTCAGCACCCGCTCTCCGACGAACCGCTCGGTGATCTTGTTCGCTAAACGGCGAATCGTGTCGCCCTCAGGCACGGCGTCCGCCCGGGCGAGACGTGCGCCGACGCGTCAGTTGACGACCGGCAGCGAGTGGTAGGCGTGATTGACCGAACCTGCCACCGACTGGGCGACATCCGAGATCGAGTTGGCAGCCTTGCCGGCAGCTTTGCGGCTCGACCAGAACACAGACGGGCGACCGCCGGTGTCGAGCGCCGTCATCAACAGACCGCCGAGTAGGCCGGCGTTCTTGGCGAACGCCGCGATTTGGCCGTTGCGCGTGGCGGGGTCCTTGATCTCCCAGAAGCGATGGCTGGCGGCAGTGGTCGCAACCACTGACGCACCCAGGGCGATCGCCGCAGGGCGCGGGAGGATGCCGAGAATCAGCATCGCCGCGCCGCCGATCTGGACCGCTCCGTTGATCTTGACCAGCGCGACCGGGTCGGTGGGGAGACCGACCTTGGCGGCCAGATCCTCGATCAACGGATCGTCGATGGACCGGGCGTTCTCGGCCGGCTTGCGCAGCGCTGACACTCCAGCGATGAGAAACGGGGCGGCAATCAGGGGGCGCACAAGCGAGCGGGGTCCGAACATGGCGACTCAGTACCCGATTGATCCTCAGGTCACACACCGGCTCGGAGTCCACCGTCACACGGTACGGCCGGTACGGGGCCGCGCTTGTATGGTCTCGTCGTTCGCTGCGGTCGTGTTCCCGGCGATGGATGATGGATTGCAAAGGAGTTCTGAATGTCGGGTCCGATGGAGGGTGTCCGGGTCGTCGAGTTGGGGGTCTGGGTCGCGGGGCCGGCTGCCGGCGGCGTTCTGGCGGACTGGGGTGCCGATGTCGTCAAGATCGAACCGCCGGCCGGTGATCCGGCCCGATCGTTCCAACGAATGCTCGGCGGAGACATGCCCACCAACCCGGTGTTCGAACTCGACAACCGGAGCAAGCGCAGCATCGTCATCGACTTGGCCACCGAGGACGGGCTCTCGATCGCGCTCGAACTGCTCGATGTCGCCGACGTTTTCGTCACCAACGTCCGCGCTGATGCGCTGGCCCGCCTCGGACTCGATCCGGCGACGTTGCTGGCGCGCAACCCACGCCTCGTGTACGGCCACATCAGCGGCTACGGGCTCGAGGGTGAGGATGCGAATCGAGCGGCGTACGACATCGCCGCATTCTGGGCGCGCAGCGGAATCGCTCATCTGCTCACCCCACCCGGCGGCACCCTGCCGTTCCAGCGCGGTGGGATGGGTGATCACTCCACCGGCGTTCAGCTCGCCGGTGCGATCTCGGCCGCGTTGTTCGCTCGCGAACGATCGGGCGAAGGCCAATTGGTGTCGACGTCACTCTTGCGCCAAGGCGTCTACACGATCGGTTTCGATCTCAACCTCACCCTCGGGTGGGGATTGCAACCTGCGAGCAGCCAGCGCGAGACGATGGGCAATCCGTGCATCAACAACTACACCGCAGGCGACGGCAAGCGATTCTGGATCGTGGGGCTCGAAGGCGATCGACACTGGCCGCCGCTCGTGCGTTGTGTCGGACATCCGGAGTGGCTCGATGATCCGCGGTTCAACTCGGCCCGCAACCGGTTCGACAACGCCGCTGAGTTGATCGCGCTGCTCGATGACGAATTCGCAGCACGATCGTTGGAGGAATGGGGAGCCATCTTCGCCGAGGAACCCGACATGTTCTGGGCTCCGGTCAACTCGCCGGACGACATCGTCAACGATCCGCAATTGCGTCATGCCGGCGGGCTCGTCGAGGTCCCCGACGAGTTCGGTACGACCACGATGATCGCCTCGCCTGCTGACTTTGGGGGAACGCCCTGGGCGCCGCGATGGATCGCCCCTCGGCTGGGCGAACACACCGCCTCGATCCTGCACGAGATGGGTCGATCGGACGAGCAGATCGACATACTCGTGGCAAGCGGCAGTGTGCGTCTCGAGCAACCCGAGTGACCGCTACGACCAACGCGCCCGGAGTCAATGTCGACCGCCGGAACGGGTTACTGTGAAGCACGCAGGTGTGATGGAAAGACATCGCCCACGCTGTCGACGCCCTGCCAACGATTCAACGGAGCAACCCACATGCCCAATCCGCAGCACGCAATTCTGACGAACCTGACCAAGTACCAGTGGTACACCCACATGAGCCGTACCGAGGGTGCGGATCTGGGCGTGATCAAGAAGGCGCTCGCCGATCTGCGCGCTGCCGGTGCCGAGGTCGGCGTCACCACGGCCATCAACGTCTGCGTCCTGTTCGGACCGACACTGCTCGCTGATCTCACCGACGACATTCCTGCCGATTTCCAGCCGTACCCCGGTTACACCTCGCCAGATGGCGCCAAGACTGCCAAGGGCACTCAGGAAGAACTGCTGATCTGGATCCACTCCGAGGACAAGGACCTGTGCTGGGAGACCCAGTTCAACTTCCGTAACGCCGTCGCCGGCCACATGACGGTTGCTCGCGAGACCCCGACGTTCATCTACCGCAACAGCCTCGACCTCACCGGCTTCATCGATGGCACGGGCAACCCCCAGCCGGAAGATCAGCGCGACCGCGGCATCATTGCCGACGGCCAGCCGGGCGCCGGTGGTTCGTTCTGCATCGCTCAGCGGTGGGTCCACGACCTCAAGTACTTCAACGGCCTCTCACTCGAGGATCAGCAGAACACGTTCGGCCGCACCAAGGACGATTCGACCAAGCTCGACGTACAGGTCCCGACGTCGCACCTCAAGCACGTCGAACTTCGCGAGGGCGACACCGCTGACGAAAGCACGTCCAAGCGTGGCGAGATGGTCCGCCGCTCGACTCCGTACGCATTCCACGATGGCACGGTCGGCCTGTACTTCATGGGCTTCTGCCGTGACCAGGCTCCGATGCGCGAGCGGATGGAAGCCATGTACGGGATGAACGGCCAGGAGCCGGACGCGATCACCGACTACTCCACGCCGGCGTCGGGCTCGTACTACTTCGCCCCGTCGGTCGAGACGCTCGAAGCCATACTCGCCTGACCTGACATCGCTTCGACGACGGCGCGGACTTCCTCGGGGGTCCGCGCCGTTTCGCGTTGTCACGGCCATCGCTGTCGTCGGCGCGAACTGCTCGTCGGCGACGGTCAGCGAACCAGCGACGGTCAGCGAACCATCGACGGTCAGCGAAGCGGTTCGGTGCGTCCGAGGAGGTCTTCTTTCCATGTCCGGAATCGCGTGTGCTGGGCGCCGCTCGGTCCGATGCCATCGCCGCTGTTGTCGGCAAACAACCGGAAGGTCGACTGGCGGGTGAGGTCGCCGGCGTCGGCCGCCCAGTAGCGGGCATCGCCATCGCTGGCCGGCCCGGCCCGCCACAACACCCAGACGCCGATCCGTCGCTTGTAGGTCGCGATCGGATTCCCCGGCAGATCGTCGCCGAGCTCCAGGAGTTCGCGCGGTGCCTCGACCCAAGCGGTGGCGACGATGTTGCGATCGCGCGTGGGTGTCGGCGGTAGGTCGGCGGTCGTGATGCGGGTGTGGTCTTCAGGCCGCTGGTCGTAGCGCAGGGGCAGTGCGTCCGGCTGGTCAGCCATCAGCGATCAGAACTCGCCGATCGTGGTCATGTCCGGTGTCTCGGTGCGGGTGCGCTTCAGCTCGAAGAATCCGGGCGTGTCGACCATTGCGAGGAACCCGTCCCACAGGCGCAGACGGTCGTGTTCGTTCGGCAACACGGTGATCACCGGACCGAACAGCCCAACGCGACCATGTCGGCCGGTGACGGCGATGATCGGCGTGCCGACGTCGTCGCCGACGAGTGAGAGGCCCTCGGCCATCGCGAGTTTGATCGCCGGATCGAACGACTCGTCGTCGAGCGCGTCTGCGTGTGCGGCGTCGAGACCGAGCGTCGTGAGGATCGCTGCCACTTCGCCACGATCGAAGATCGGAGTGGCCTGGTGATGAATCCGACGACCGAACTCGGTGTAGAGACTTCCGATTTTGTCAGCGCGGTCACCGGCGCGCACGCTCTCGACGACGCGCAGCAGATTGCGGGTGAAGCTGACCTGCGGGTAGTACGAACTGTCCGGCGTCGTGTTGTTCTTGAACATCAGGCTGATCGGCTGCCAGTCGATCTCGAGATTGCGATCCTCGGCGATATCGACGAGCCAGCGCGACGTCATCCAGCAGAACGGGCACGCGGGGTCGAACCAGAACTCGACCTTGGTGGCGGTGGTGTCACTCATTCGGTCAACGTAGCGCCGACTGCGAATTCGCGTTCAGATCGGGGCTGCGGCTGCGAGGCCCATTTCGATGTCCACTCGTTCGCGCACCGCGCGAGTCGCGAACAGATAGCCAGTGCTCGTGACGAGCGCGAGCGCTGCGAACGCCGCGATCGCGATCCGTGCTCCGAGGGCATCGGCGAGCACGCCTGCGGCGAGGTTGGAGATCGTGATGATCAGCGTCACGATGCCGAAGTCGCCGGCGATGATTCGTCCGAGCATGTGGTTCGGCGCTCGCCGCTGCAGTCCGTAGGTGGACAACGTCCACTGTGCCCCGCCGCCGAGGTGGGCGAACAACGCGAGCGGGACCGCGACCGCCAGCACCGGGGCGACGCTGAGCCCGATGTAGCAAATGCCGAACGACAATCCAGCCGCGCCGCACATTCGGAGCAGTCGCGACATCGACGGTCCGATCAGCTTGGCAGCGATCAACGGCCCCGCCGCGACGCCCAGACCGCGCGCTCCGAGCAACAGTCCTGTCGCCCCGTCCCCACCGTGGAGGTCCTTCTTGGCCAGCACCGCCAGTAATCCAACGATGCCCGCACCCATCGCGAACGTCGCTTTCGACGCGAGCAACGACAGCAGCACGGAATCCTTGCGGGCGTACGAGAACGCCTCGCCCATGTCCGCGACCGGACGCATCCGGGTTCGGACCGCATCGGTCTCGGCGCGAGGCTTCTGCATCGGCCGGCGGATCAGCGTCACCATCGCTGCTGCTGCGATGAACGAGACCCCGTTGGCAGCGAAGGAGACGTTGCGGCCGAAGACTGTCGCGACCAACCCACCGAGCGCGGCGCCGACGGCGAGCATCGCGCCCCACAACGAACCGAACAGCAAGCTCGCCTGGCGCAATTCATCTTCGTCGCGGGCGAGCACGGGAAGTCCGGATTGGGCAGCCGGGCCGACGAAGCTACCGAGTGCCGAGATCGCAGACAGGCACAGAAACCCGACCCACAATGTGGCCTTGGAGTCGACCAACAACAGACCGAACGCAGCGAGGCCTTGACACAGCGAGACGGTTCGGATGATCAGCCGACGGTCGAACCGGTCGGCGGCGGGTCCGGCGATGGCCGACGTCATGAATGCCGGCAAGGACTGGGCAACGTAGACGAGGGTGACCAGCAGGGTCGAGTCCGAGAAGTCCTGAACCAGGCCAACGAACGCAACGTAGGCGAACCAGTCGCCGGCGTAGGAGATCACCTGGGCAATGAACAGCGAACGGATGTCACGGTTGGAACGGAGCATCGACCACATCGATCTCCGTGTCTAGTCGTCCAGTGGTCGTCGGCCTGCTATTGGACCTCGGCCTCGACCGCTGCGCTCGCGACCGGGATCTCGATGATCATCTGACTCGATGGGTGGTGGCGAGGGATCAGGAACGAGGCCAGCGCACCCAGCGCAACGAGCGCAGCGGCGAACGCCAGAGCGATCCGTGTCGCATCGGCGAGCGACTGGCCGATCACGGCTTCGATCCGAGCGATCTGGTCGAGCGGCAGGGTCGCGGTCGGCCGAAAACTGGGGCCGAACGCGCGCACGCCGGCCAGGGCAGCCGTCCGGGCCTCGTCGGGCAGGTCGGTCATCCCGCCGAGCGCGGAGACTGCGTTGTTGGTGGTCTGAACGGTGATCAACGAGCCGATCACCGCAGCACCCAGCGCAGCGCCGATTTGGCGTGCGGTCGAACTCGCTCCGCTGGCGACGCCAGATCGGTCGATCGCGATCTCGGACAGGATCACGCTGGTCAATTGTGAACTTGCGAAGCCGAGGCCGATGCCGAACACGGCAAGACCGGGCAGGATCCGCCAGAACGTGATGTCCGGCGTGACCGCCCAGATCACGAGCAACAGCGAGAACGCTTCGATGGACAGTCCGATCCGCACCACGGTGGTTGTGCTGAAACGAAGCGTCAATCGCCCGCCGACCTGAGAACCGACGATCACGAACAGGCCGAGTGGCAGCAACCACAGGCCGTTTTCTTGGGCGCTGAGATGCACCGCATCCTGCAGGAACAGCGGCAGTGCGAGCAGGAGGCCGAGCTGGCCCATCGCCAGGATCAGCAGTGTCAGCAGGCCGTACCGGAACGTCTTGTGTTCCATCATGCTGAGCTGGAACAGCGGGTGGGCCTCGCGTCGTTCCTTGGATCGTTCGAGGCGCACGAACCCGACGAGCAGCGCGGTGCCGATCAACGCCGAGACCGGCACGATCCCGATCGGCATGCTCGCCGGCCAGATCGTGATGCCGCCGACCCGGAACTCGTCGATCGGTGCGAACCACCCATATCGGCCCCCGTCGCTGAGTGCGAACACGATCAGAAACAGCCCGAGCGCAATCAGAGCGGCGCCAGGAATGTCGATCGGAGTACGAGCCTTGCGCTTGCCTGCCTTCATCAAGACGAATGCACCGATCACAGCGATCGGTGCAACGACCACATTGATCCGGAACGACCAGCGCCACGAGTAGTTGGTCGTGAGGAATCCGCCGAGTACGGGTCCGAAGGCAACCGCCGCTCCGGCCGCGGCACCCCACGCCGCAAACGCCGTTGCCCGCTCGCGCCCTCGGAAGGTGGTCGACAGGATCGAGAGGGTCGCCGGCGTCATCAGCGCTGCGCCGATGCCTTCGATGATCGCCTCCCCGATGATCAACTCACCGACGGATCCAGCTTCAGAGGCAACGAACGAGCCGATCCCGAACAGGCTGACCCCGATCAGGAACAGCCGTCGGTGACCGTAGATGTCGCCGAGGCGGCCACCGACGATCAGCAGCGTCGCAAACGTCAGCGAGTAGCCGGTGATCACCCATTGCAGGGTCGGCACGGTCGTGTCGAAGTCGCGCAAGATGGTAGGAATCGAGACGTTGAGGACCGAAGTGTCGACGGCAATCAGGATCACGGTCGTGATGAGAATGCCGAGCGTCAGCCACCGCCGCGGATCAAGTTCGATGTCGTCGAACAGATCGTCGGTCGCCGACGAGGGGGGGAGCGCATCGACACCGGCCATGTGTCTGTACGGTACAGCGGCGCTCATGCAGCGTGGAGACGCCCGAGAGTGAGGGCGGCGGTTGTTCTCGTCGTTGCCGACCAGATTCAATGAAGCCATGACCGAGCCACGTCGACTCACTGACGCCGCGTGATGGCGAGCCGAGGATCGAACAAACCGCCGAAGTTCCAGTTCCGAATTGCGGCGATGGGGTTGTCGTTCATCGTCGCCGCATTCTTGGTGTTGCTGATCGGGGCGCTCGGCCTCGCGATCGGGTTCGGCGCCGCCAATGCATCACTGGCCGCAATCAGCGTCGTGTTGTTCACCCTGACGGCGTGGGTGTTCGTTCGCTGCCTCCGGATCGGAGTTGTCATCTCCGCCAAGGAGTTCGTGATTCGCAACCTGTTCCGAACTCATCGGCTCGCCTGGTCACAGGTCGGCGACGTTCGGCCCGAGCAGATCCCCGGCTTTGCGAGCATCGGCCCTGATCACATCGTGCTCTCCGTCGGCGTGGTCGACCCGTCACTGATCCGAATCCAAGTGCTGGCAACCCGTACCGCGATCGGCGGCAGCGGTGTCCGTCTGTTCCCGTTGTTCGCCGTCCTCGACGTTCATGCCGACAAAGACGGCATCACCGTCGACCACCGCCTGCCTGACGGCTCCCTGCTGCCGAGCTGACCCGTCCGTTGCATGGACTTTCGTCGATCCTTCACGGCGTGAAACCACGGTGTAGGTGCGCTGTGGCCGACCGTGCGATCGATCACGTTGCCGACGGTCACCTTCGGCACCAACGCCGCCGTCCCCGCCTGGCTCGACGAGATCTTGACCGACTGGTGGACGGATCCGACGTCGATCATCACGCCCAGGCTCGCCGCATGCGATGACGACTCGCCGCCGATTGCTTTCACCGGTGTCCCGTGAGCCTCGTCGACGACATCGAACGCGATCCAAATCAAACGGAGCAGATTCGCGATTCGATCCGAATTGGAGCGAGCGAAAATTGGAGCGGGTGACGGGAATCGAACCCGCATATCAGACTTGGAAGGACCGCGCTCTAGCCATTGAGCTACACCCGCGAGGTGCGGCGACAGGCTAGCGGGCGGGTTGTTCGTCGCCCACCCGGTTGTCGTCAGATGCGGTCAGATCTGGCTGAGTCCGCCGTCGACAACGAGGCTCTGGGCGGTGATGTAGCTGGATTCGCCACTGAGCAAGAAGAGGGTGGCGTAGGCGACCTCCCACGCCGTGCCCTGTCGGCCCACGGGCACCGGTGTACGTCCGCGAGACGGGCGGCCAGCGGTCGCGGCGCGGCCGAGCGGTGTGTCGACCAGGCCGGGAACGACGACATTGGCCCGAACCCCGCGCCGAGCGCCCTCCATCGCGACATGGCGGCACAACCCGAAGATTGCCGCCTTCGACGAGTCGTAGGCGGGCAAGCGACTGCCTGGTTGCAGACCGGCGACCGAGCTCACCAGCACGATCGAGCCGCCTTCGGTCATCAGCGGCATCGCCGCCTGGCTGATCAGGAAGTGCGAGCGCACGTTGACATCGAAGACAGCATCCCACTGTGCTGCGGAGGTGTCGGCCAACCCGCGACCGAGGCCGATCCCGATGTTGGCGACCACACCATCGAGACCACCGAGCGAGTTGGTTGCTTCGTCGATCAGCCGGGCACACGAGTCGGCGTCGCTGACATCTGCCTCGATGACAAATGCTCGAGCACCTTCCGCCTCGACCAATGCGGCGGTGTCGACTGCCGCCGACCTGTGCAGATCGACGCATGCAACATCGGCACCTTCGCGTGCAGCCAACACGGCGATCGCTCGACCGTTGCCGAAGGGGGCATCGGGATCGTCGGATCGGCGAGTGCCGGCGCCGACGACAACGATCCGCCGACCGGCCAGCCGACCGCGGCCGGGCGCCGTGCCGGCGGCCTCGGCCGTCAGCGGCGGGATCGGTCGCTCGTCGCTCACGATGTTGCCGGGCGAGCGGTGAACAGACCGTCGACGAACAGTTCCGGTGGGAACTGCTCGGTGTGCGCTTCGATCTGCACGCCGAGTGTGTTGAGCGCCATCGAGACGAGCGTGTATTGACCAATGGTGAAGACGATGTCCATCAACTGCTGCTGGTTCCATCGGGTCGACAGCGCTGACCAGGTGGCCTCGCTGATGAACTTGTCATCGAGCAACTCGTCCGCGGCGCGGATGAGGGTGGCGTCATCGCTGGACCAGCCGTCGGTGCCAGGTCGAGTCGATCCGTCGGCAAGTCGGCGGATCTCGTCGTCGGTGACACCGACGTTGCGGGCGATCGCGACGTGTTGGGCCCACTCGTATCCAGATCCGCAGCGGACACCAGTGCGCAGGATGATCAGCTCGCGCTCTCGGGCCGGCAGCGTGGACCCGGCGAGCACGTGATTGGCGAACACCAGCCATCGTTTGAGCAGCTTCGGGTGGCGAGCGAGCGTGCGGAAGATGTTGAGCTCTCGACCATTGCGCTCGAGGGAGAGCATCAGCGGTCGGGAGTCGATGTCCCAATCGGCTTCGACGGTCGGGACCACGCGGGGCTGGCGGAGACGCATGGGCCACGGTAGCCAACCCCGTGGCACGTCATCGACACGCAGGTGGGAGCGATCTGGCCGCGGCTCCCGCGCGGTCTGCGCCTAGGCTGCACCCGCCGAAGCGACCTGTGTCGTGTCGCTACAAAGGAGCAACATGCTTGCGATTGCCACGAACTCGATCGTCTACATCGTCATCGGGTTCATCTTGTTCGTTCTCGTGCTGTCGTCGGTCAAGACGGTGCAGCAGGGGACGGTCGCGGTCACCACAGTGTTCGGCAAGTTCCGCTCGGTTCGTCGTCCCGGCCTCAGCTTTCTGATTCCGTTCGTCGAGAAGATCTTCCGCCGGATCAGTATCCAGAACCGGGCTGTCGAGCTGCAGTTCCAGGCGATCACGCAGGACCAGGCCAACGTCTACTTCACGGCGATGATGGTCTACAGCGTCGTCGCCGAAGACGAGGCGACAGTGAAGAACGTCGCCTTCAAATTCGTCAGCGAGAAAGACTTCCTCACCGCAATGGTCCGCAGCGTCGAGGGCAGCACCCGTGGTTTCGTGGCCACGATGCGCCAGGCAGAGATCCTCGGTCTGCGCGGTGAGATCGTCAGGGAAGTGAAGGAGAACCTCGACGTCACGCTCGAGACGTGGGGCTATCACCTGATCGATCTGCAACTCAACGACATCACCTTCGACCAGGCCATCACCACATCGATGGCCCAGGTCGTTGCCTCCAACAACCTCAAGGCTGCGGCCACCAACGAAGGTGACGCGCTCCTCATCCGCAAGACCAAAGAGGCAGAAGCCGAAGGTACCGCGATCCGGATCGCGGCCGAAGCCGAACGAACTGCCGCCCAACTCCGAGGCCAGGGTGTCGCCCTGTTCCGTGAGGAAGTGGCCCGTGGTCTTGCTCAGGCCGCGCGGGAGATGGAGGCCAACAATGTCGATTCGGCCTTGATCCTGTTCAGCATGTGGACCGAATCGATTCGACACGTTGCCGAGCACGGACGCGGAAACGTGATGTTCCTCGACGGTTCGCCGAACGGGATGGAGAAGCAGTTCCAGGATCTGATGGCACTGAACCAACTGCATTTCGTTCAGGAGAACCCGCCATTGCCGCCGCCCAATCCCGGATATCCGATGTCCACCTGATCAGCCACTGGCCACCGGAGCAGTCGCGCACGACACGACACCGTCGAAACGTGGCCAACGTTCGATCTTGCGCCCGGTTCGCACGTAGATCGCCACGTCGGTGTCGCCAGACACCCAGAGTTGCTGATCGCCGAACCGCAGCCCGGTGTCGTGCACGTCGCTCGAGGGCACCGAGTACGCCCGGAAAGGATCCATCTCTGCCGCCACAGCTCCGTCGGGATCGCGGATGTACTGGACCACCGGGCTGCCGTCCGAGATCGGTTGGCCGAGTTCTTTCGAAAAGGTGATCGTCCGGACGTCGTGTCCTGCGCAGGTCTCGAACAGGGACTCGCTGAAGACGACATCTCGGCGGACGAGGCAGCCGTCCCACGTCGACCAGTCGCCGTCGAAAAAGCGGTCCATGAACGGTCGAGGCGAGGGTCCATCGATCAGCGAACCGGCTGGGCCGGCGCAGTCGGTCGGCTCGGCCTTCGGCGCAGCGGGAGCGTTCGGGAACGTGACACCGAGTGGGCCGGTGAGCACCTGGCGGCTTGCGAGGTCGGAACAAACGATCGAGTCGCTCGCCGAATAGCTCTGTGGGTCGAGCGATTCTGCTCGTCGGATCTCGAAGATCGCGCCGATCGGCGAGAGATATCGCGCTGATCGCGACGAGCACCCGAGTCCGTAGACCCACGGCTGGTTCGCTGCGTCGACCAATGCCGAGCCGTAGAAGGCGTCGTCGGCCAGCTTTGTCGCCTCGCCTCCAGGACCGTCAGCGTCGACCAAGCCGTCCCACGTGTCGTCGATGGCACCACGGTCGTCGAGGGGGCGGATCGTGCCCTCCGGCAACGGCAACGACGGCCGGACCACCGCGGTCCAACGGTCGGGCATGCCGATACAGCTGCGAATGGGGAACGCACCGGTGGTCAGTTCGACCACCGCTCCGTCAGCGAGGCTGCTGATGGTGACGGCAATCGCCGGTCGGTTGCACGGGCTGTGCCACGACAGGCCAACCTTGCCATCGGTGTACCGAACGATGTACTCAGGGACGACCACTTCTGGGTCGTCGAGTCCGGAGGCCATGAAAAAGACGTCGGGCTCGCCGATCGCACCGTCGACCTCGGTGACGTCGACCCGGGTGGTGAGGCCGTTTGGTTGCGATGCCGACGCGACCGGAAACTGGTTCGCGATCGGGCCGGGAACCGTGGTGGCCACGCCGACCGACTCGACGGACTGTGAGTCGTTGGTCCTATTCGGCAGCACCCGCAGCCAACGCACGCCGACGACGGCCAGGATTGCAGCCATCGCGACGCCGACCAGCGCCGACCACGCGATGCGTCGCGTCAGCAGGACTGGGGCCGGATCAGCCTCGGTCTCAGGCTGGGGCCGTGTTGAAACGGCGCCGAGGGCCACGCGGATGTCGTCGCGTTCATCGTCACCAAGCCACAACTCGGCCGATCTGAACACTTCTTGGACGGGACCTGGGGCAGCGCCTGCGGCCGAGGCCTCGTGTCCCGATGCGATCAACCGGGCGATGTCGGTCGGCCCACAACCCAACAGCTCGGCGACGGCGTCCGTCGGCACACCGTCGAGCTCGGAGAGATTGATTGCGACACGCTCGTGAGTCGCGAGACCGCGCAGACTGGCAAGCGACGGACCCCATCGCGCGGTGGCCCACGGTACCTCATCGCGCAAGTCGGCGATGTCGGATTGAGTCCAATCGTCGTCTGATCGAGGGTCGGCGAGGTACCGCTGATGAGCCCGAATCAGCAGTGATGATCGGTCGGTGGCAACGGTGTCAGCAGCAAAAGTTTCGCGCAGGATCTGAGTGCTGAGCTCTCGATCTCCGACCGACACCCGGCACAACGAAGCGAACACTGCTGCGCCGTGGCGGTCGAACAATTGGAGCGCGTCAGAACGGAGTGGTTGGATGTCGCCCCTCGGCGACACGAGGGGCGTACGAGACGACGTGTCCGTTTCGGTCACGCTCCATCATGGCTCACATCGCGCCGAGCTGTCAGTGGCGTTGGGCCGACATCCGCCAGCCAGCGGCGAACGAGCCTGCGACGAGCGCAGCCGTGCCGACCGTGGCGGTGGTCCGACGGATGACCGTCTTGGTCTTGCGAGCGAAGATCACGATCGGCCAACCCCGGTTGAGTGCGATCTCGTTGAGCCGCTTGTCAGGGTTGACCGCGACGGGATGGCCGACGGCTTCGAGCATCGGCAGATCGCTGATCGAGTCCGAGTAGGCATAGCATTGGCCGAGATCGAAGCCCTCCCATGCAGCGATCCCGCGAATCGCTTCCACCTTGCCGTCGCCATAGCAGAACGGCCCGATGAGGTTGCCGGTGTATGCGCCGTCGACCACCTCGGACACGGTGCCGATCCCGTCGGTCATGCCGAGCGCCTTGGCCAACGGTTCGACGAGTTCCTTCGGTGACGCCGAGATGATGTACGTCGCCCGGCCTTGGCGACGGTGACGATCGAGCAGCACCTTCGATTCTGGGCGCACCTTGCCGAGCAGCTTGGGAACGATCGATTCGTTCAAACCGATCAGGCTGTCCTGGCTGATACCCGTGACGGCGCCGAGGATTCGCTGACGGACGCCGTCGGCGATGTCGCCGCCGTGATCGCCGCGGACCTTGAACGCCAGCGCGGCTCCGGCGTCTTTGACGAACTGTCCGGTAGGCAGCATGTCGGATCGCCATGCCGAGACACCGAACACGAACGTCGACGAACCACTGATCAGGGTGCGGTCGAGATCGAAGAACGCAGCCGCTGAGAAGTTCTGATGGATGGGTATGTGTTCGCTCATTGCCGCGCCGACGCTATCGGTCGGTCACCCGCCGGTCGGGTCGCCCAGCCGTACGACGTGTGGATGTCGCGCCTGGACAAGACATCACGCTCGGTCGGAGACGAGCACGGTCGTGAGGTAATGCAACGTGCCCGGAACGACATTGGCTGGCAACCGATCGGCAATCTCGGCGAACAGTGCGCCGATGAAGTGGATGTTCTTGGGAAAGATCTCGGCTGCTTGCGATCGGAACAAAACCGTGGCATTCAATTCGTCGCGATCGAGATGGAAGTGGATCTCGCGCATGCACTTCGCCGCGCCGTCGTCGGCGTGGCTCGCGTCGGATCGAGACGCGGTCGAGATCACCGCTCGTTTCGACGCCGGGAACGACGTCAGGCAGTCGACGACGTTGGCGATCTTGGCGCGCATTCCCGCTCGGTAGTCGCCCTGATCGCCACCGCGATGAGCCGAGAAGTAGGTCATCCGATCACCGTCGGACACCGGCAGTTCCAGGTTCCATGCGGTGTAGGCGCGGAGTGCGTCGAGCGGGAAGAGTTCGGTCTCGACGAGATGCTCACCGATCCGGATGTCAGCGTGAAAGTTGCGGATGCTGCTGCCGTCGGCGGTCAGTGCCGTCATCTGTTCCCAGGCCTGCCGACACGTCATCGCGTCAGCATCGTGAGCGGTTGGCACATCAGCAGGCGACGAGGTCATCTCGCCAATGTAAAGGCCAGACCCGGAGGGGGAGATCTACCGGTGACGATTGCTGTGGTCTTCATGTCGGATGCGGCGCACGACGGGGTACACCAACTGAGTTGGCCGACCACACGGCCGCATCCGATCGGAGTTTCGAATGCCCGACACCAGCAATGAACAGGATCCGGTCGACCCCATCGACGAGCAAGCAGCGCACATCGACGCCCGGTCGCACGACGCGGCGGAAGAGATCGAAGAGTTGATCGAGCACGCTCGCGAACTCGGTCGCGACGCTCCGGGCGAAGTCGATCCCGACGTGTGATCTGACGCACAACGCTCCGCTCCACCCTCCTCGATGATCCGATCGTGGATCCACCTGCGGAAACGGCTTCGAGCCCGAAACTCATCTGTTCGTGGCCTCACCAGCGCTTTGGTACGATTTGTGCAGTCGAGGACCAATGGGAGTGTTTGTGGGCGATCATCAACTGAAGTCGACCATGTCTGTCGGCTCTGCGAAGGACCCGGCGGAGAAAGAAGCTGACCGCGTCGCCAACGCTGTCGTGAGACATGTTGCGGCTGTGCGGCCGCCGGAACGCGAGATATCCCTCGCCGACGGCGGGGAGTGGGCCTCGGACTTGATCTTGCGTTCGTTCAACCCGACGGGAACGGGCACGGGCATGGGCAGCAGTCGGATCCGGCGCGCTGAAGTGAGTCGGGCGCGACTCGCACCAGGGTCGCTTGCGCGTACTGCGGCCACTGCCTCCCGGATCCGACGATCGAATAGCCCGGTCTCGGGATCGGCATCTGGTCCGGCCGGAGGGCCCCTCGATGCCGACACGGCAGGGCGCATCCAACGTGCGAGTGGGAGGGGTGCCCCGATCGATACGAGTATCCGTCCGAGCTTGGAGTCGGCCTTCGCCGCTGACTTCGGCGCGGTGAACATCCACGCCAACAGCCCGCTCCCTGCCGAAGTCGGGGCGATCGCTTTCACCCATGGCAACGACGTCCACTTTGCTCCTGGCCAGTACCAACCCGAGACCGCAACTGGTTTGCACACGCTCAGCCACGAACTGACACATGTCGTCCAGCAGGGCGGCGCCGCGCCTACCGAATTGCACCGGTTGATGTCGGCCACCCAGTTCAAGGACAGCGCCAAGGAAAGCTTCTATCAAGTCCACGGCAAGACGATGTCCGAGATCGACCTGCAGCTCGTTTCCTACGATGCGCTGAAGGCAAAGGGAGGCCACCTCGATATCGGGGCCAACGGGATCGACAGAGCCGTCAACATCCTCGCTCACATCCAAGAGGACATCGCGTTCTGGATGAAGTCGCATTCGCAGGACAAGGGCCGTCAGAAGCAGCGCCAAGCGCTCGACGGCCTGAAGCTGCAGGTTGACGCCGAAGTGATCGAGATGATGGGCTACCGCGATGCCTTCCAGGACATCGGCGTCACTGGCGACCTCAAGAAGAACGGCAACACATTCGTTCAGAAGATGGAGGGTTCCGCGTCGTCGATCTTGGACAAGCTGAGCCCGATCATTTCTGCTGCGATTCCGGCTCCCGGGGACGGGGCCAAACTCGAGTTGACCGTCAAGATTCCCGTCGATCCGAGCACTGCTGGCTATGTCGGGTTCACGATCGGTCTGGGACTCCAACGCGGCGACCGCTCGACGACCAAGATCAGCATGAAGGCCGCCGTGAACGGAGGCGCCCAGATCATGGGGGTCGCCGATGTCGGCGGAGAGCTCGGGGCCTTCATCGAAGCGCAGGGCAAGGACCCCAAGGCGGCGTTGCAGCTCATCAGTTGGGGCTGGTACCGCCGGTTCCGAGAGTCGATCCTGCCCCGAGAGGTCGCCAGTTTCATGTGGGGTGGATCCACTGGCGCAGTTGGATGGGCTCGCTCGGAGACGTGGGCAGCAAACGTCGAGAAGAACAACTTGTCGGAGTACGGCGGCGAGGAGGACGACACGACAAAGAGCGACTCGGCGAACGCCAAAGCGAACAGCATGTATCACCCAGAAGGTGGTCGCAAAGATCTGACGAGTGGCGTCGGGAGCAAGTCGACCACCAACGCATACGTGCGCACCGGCGCGTACGGCTCTGCGACCGCGAGCGGCACCGTCGGGGGCATCGCCACGATGGAGGGTGGTGTCACGGCCACCGGGGGAACGCACTACGACCGCAAAACGGTGACCGACCGCAAAGCGAAGCGGGGCACAGCACTCGGCGAGGCGGAGGCGATGCCGACGCGCGGCAAGACGACATACCTCGGAACCCGCTTCATGAAGCTCGAGGCCGCTCTCGGTGTCTCGGTCGGTCCGTTCTCGGGCTCGCTCGGTGGTGCACTCGAGTTCCTGACGGACCAGGAGCCCAGCAAGAAGAACCCCAAGAAAAAGAAGGGGATGAAGCTCGAATACTTGTCGGGTTCGTTCTCCGCTGGAGCAACGGTCCCGCTCGGCGGCAAGCTCGCCGACGGACTCGCCAATGGCATCGTCAAGTTGGCTCCGATGGCGATCAACTTGGTCAAGATGCTCGCTGCCAAGGCCAAGGACGACGACGAGAGCGGCGCACCCGAAGGTGCCGGTGAACTCGTGGCTCAGGGAGAGGCGATGGCGACTGCCTTCGGAGCATTCCCGCAGGATTCCTTCAGCTTCACCGACTTCTCGATCGGCGACGATCCAATGGCGTCCCTCGGTGATCAACTCAAGACGGGCGCGTCGGTCGGAGAATCGGCAAGTACGATCTCGATCAGTATTGCGATCGGCAAGAACCTGTGGGATCGTTCGGCGCCAGTTTCGGTCGATATCACCTTGAACTCCGAACAGGGAATCCAACTCGACGCCTCGATCGTGTCGCTGACCGCCACTCGCAGTCGCAGGCTGCTGCGATTCAAATTCACCGGCGGCACATGGAAGCCAGAGGTGGACTGATTGTCCGAAGCATCCGAGCGACAAACGATCACGTTGGCCACACCGTCAGGATTGATGGATGTCGAATTCGGTGGCATCGATGTCACCGAACATGGCATCGCGGCCGAGTTCGACATGGCCTCCCGGGTTCACGACGAAGCGCTGGCCGCAGGCTGGTTCCACCTCGGCCCGATCTCGAGCGGTGTCGGTGCCCGGCCGTTCGGCCCGGGCTCAAATGTTCGAGTACAGGTCCGTCTCGACCCGCGCTACATCAGCGGCCTGGGCCTCGTCGTCCCCACGTCGGCCGGTGTCACCGAGTTGCTGGAGAAGCTCGACCCGACATCACCACTGCGTTGGCAACAGTCCTGGTACGCGATGACTGCCACCAGAGAAGTACCCGCCGGCGGGTTGGACGACGCACCTGAACTCGCCGCCGCGATGGCTGATGGATCTCTTCGTGAGGGCTATCACACGGCGTGGGCCGGTGAGCGAGGAGGGGACGGGTTACCGCTTGTGGCGTCTCTCGCCGAGCAACTGGAACTTCGGTTCCAAGGTGTCGATGCGTTGGCGGAGCAGACCGGATTCCGGTGGAAGCTCTCCGGTTCTGACGCCTCGTGGACATCCACCGCGATCGTCGACGAGACCGCAGGGTGGTGCGTCCTGTACTCCTCCGTCGACAGCCTGGCCCGGGACGCCGATCGCTCCGTTCTGGTCGAGCGGGCGAGCGATCTCAACACGGCGTTGCTGTTCGGTGCGTGGCATGTCGGCGGTGGCTCGTCGACGGTCGGGTTCCGCTCCGGTGTCGAAATCCCCGATCGAATCGCAGCCTCAGAACTGCTCAATCGACTCATCACGCGACACCTCGACATCGTCGACGAATACGCAAGCAGTTTCGCTGAGTCTGCAACGTAGCCCGAGTCCGTCGCTACCCCTCGCTGATCCGCAGCCTCGCTGAGTCTTCCCGGGAAGACTCCCGTCGGGCTTCCCGGAGCGTGACGTGCGCGCATGGAGTTGGGCTCTGTGGAACGCGCGAGTCAGCGGACGGAGACCTCGACGTTGCTCGATTTCACGATCTTCTTGCCGAACGGGGCGAGGGACAAGCCAGCCAACTTGAACGCCTGCACAGCGAACGGGAAACCGACGATGGTGATGCAGAGGAGGGCGCCACCGATGATGTGGCCGATGGCGGTGAGCAGACCAGGGATGAACCACAAGATGTTCCCGGTTGCCCGCATGGCCAGGAACCGTGTCTGCAGCTCGAAAGCCGCAATCGACGAAATCATCCGCCACTCTGGTCGGAACGAGAGGATTTGAACCTCCGACCCCCTGCTCCCAAAACCGAAAAAAGGGCTTCTGACCTGGTGTTTCTCGATACCTTAGCGTATCAAATCGTGATGTCACGTCCATTGACCAGGGGTTC
>JBDSDH010000039.1:0-3049 GCA_039920665.1 Ilumatobacteraceae bacterium | reverse complement strand
TGCTGGGGAGTTGGAGTGCCCGGATTGTGGGGGCCGGTTGCGTCCGTGGGGGTGGGCACGGTGGCGGGTTCTTCGCCGGTGTGATGTTGAGTTGCGGGTTCGTCCTCGACGTTCGCAGTGCGTGGCGTGCGCGGTGACGCACGTGTTGATCAGCGATGACAGTCTGCTGCGTCGTCGTGATGGGGTCGAGGTGATCGGCGCGGCGCTGGTTGCGAAGGCATCGGGCACGGGTCATCGGCGGGTGGCGGAGAGGTTGGGGTTGCCGGTGTCGACGGTGCGGGGATGGCTGCGCCGCTTCGCGCGCAACGCGGAGATGGTTCGTGTCTGGTTCACGGTGTTGGCGCATGATCTGGATCCGTTGCTGGCTGCGATCAAACCGACTGCAACGGTGGTTGGTGACGCGGTGGAAGCCATTGGTGTTGCCGCGCGGGCGTCGGTGTTGCGGCTCGGCCCGGTGGGGGCGTGGTCGTTCGCGTCGTCGGCGAGTCGGGGCCGGTTGTTGTCCAACACGGGTTGGCCCTGGGCGCCTGCTGGTTGAGCTGACATCCTCAGCGGGGTCCACCCCCGGACGTGACAGACCGTCAGGAGAACTATGCACGACCGTCATCGCGACGTTGGGTTGTTCCGTTACTCGTTGATCCGTGAGGCCGCGGACCCGTCAGTGTCCAAAGCGGATCGGGGTGTGCTGGTCCGCGCTGTTGCTGCCCGCGAGCACACCGACCCGACAGGTGTGCGGGTTCGTGTCGCTCGCAGCACTCTTGATCGTTGGATTCGCGAGTGGCGTGCGGGCGGGTTCGACGCGCTCGTGCCGACAGCGCGTGTGATGGAGCCGACGACACCTGCGGGAGTGTTGGAGTTGGCGGTCAAGTTGAAACGGGAGACACCGGGACGGACCGCGGCTCAGGTGACCGCGATCATCTCCGCAGTCGACGGGTCAGCACCGTCGGAACGCACGATTCAACGCCTGTTCGCCCGGCACGGTTTGAACACCCGCCCGGACGGGACACCGCCCGCAGCGTTCGGTCGGTTCGAAGCTGCCGCGGCGAATGACCGGTGGACCGGCGACGCGTTGCATGGCCCGGTCGTTGGCGGCCACAAGGCATACCTGTTCGCGTTCATCGATGATTACTCGCGGGCGATCCCCGGATATCGGTGGGGGCATTCAGAAGACACCGTCCGCTTGGAGGCCGCGTTGCGGCACGGTCTTGGATCACGCGGGGTGCCACGCTCGGTCTATGTCGACAACGGCTCAGCATTCGTGGCTGCACCGCTGCTGCGCGCCTGCGCCGTGCTCGGCATCCGCCTGATCCACTCACGCCCTGGACGCCCCGAAGGTCGTGGCAAGATCGAACGGTTCTTCCGCACGGTGCGCGATCAGTTCCTGGTCGAGCTCGCAGGCCGCGAGATCTGTGATCTGGTCGAGATGAACCGACTGTTCGCCGGCTGGGTCGAGACCGCCTATCACCGTCGGGTCCATTCCGAAACGAAACAGACACCGCTGGACCGGTTCATCACAGGCGGCCCGTTCCCGATCCCGACCCCAGCCCAGTTGCATGAAGCGTTCTTGTGGTCCGAGCATCGCACCGTCACCAAAACAGCGACCGTCAGCGTCCACGGCAACATCTTCGAAGTCGACGCCGCCCTCGTTGGTCGCAAAGTCGAGTGCGTGTTCGATCCGTTCGATCTGACCGCGATCGAGATCCGCTACCAGAACCGGTCGATGGGCGCCGGTGTCCCACACCGGATCGGTCGTCACACCCACCCAATGGCCAAACCCGAACCCGCGCTCGCACCAGCGGCGACCGGGATCGACTACCTCGCCCTGCTCGCCGACCGACACGCCGACGAGCTCGCCACCCTCACCCCACCTATCGACTACACCGCGCTCACCGACACAGCCCCCATCGACACTGCAGCCATCGACACCGCGGCCATCGCCCGGGTCGAGTCCACCGATCCCGACCAGTGCGCCAGCCAACTCCACATCCCCACCTCGACTACCGAAAGCGACCACCGATGACCATCCAGATCTTGCAAGCCCACTACGGGTTCACCCGGATGCCATTCGGTCGCGATCTCGCCCCACAAATGCTGCACCGCTCGGCCAGTCACAACGAAGCCGTCGCCCGGATCGGCTGGTGCATCCAAGAACAAGCGCTCGGTGTCATCACCGGCGAAGTCGGGTCCGGCAAAACCGTTGCCACCCGCGCCGCCACCAGCGCCCTCGACGCATCCCGCCACACCATCATCTACCTCGGCAACCCAGCGATCGGCGCCCGCGGCCTCTACGCCGCGATCGTCACCGCACTCGGCGGCATCCCCAGATTCCACAAAGCGAACCTGATCCCCCAAACCGCCGACCTGCTCGCCGCCGAACACAACGAACGCGGCAAACACGTCGTCGTTGTCGTCGACGAAGCCCACCTCCTCGCCCCCGATCAACTCGAAGAACTCCGCCTGTTGACCAACGCCGACATGGACTCCCACTCACCATTCGCGTGTGTGCTGATCGGTCAACCAACACTGCGCCGACGGATCAAGCTCGGCACCTTCGCCGCGCTCGATCAACGAATCGCCCTCCGCTTCGCGATGCCACCCATGACCCCGGTCGAAACAGGCGCCTACATCGCCCATCACCTCCACCTCGCCGGACGAGCCGACACTCTGTTCTCCGACGACGCCACCGCACTCATCCACCAAGTCGCCCGAGGACTACCCCGCGCCGTCAACAACCTCGCCGTTCAAGCACTCATCGCCGCCTACGCCACCAAGAAAGCCATCGTCGACGAAACATCCGCCCGAGCCGCCATCACCGAAATCACCGCCGAATGAACCAGCCACCCACCACCAGAACTCTGCACGCCCCGATCACATCACCAACCAACATGTCGCCGCCATCCTCAACGAACGTGTCGGGCAACACGCGAGAGTTCCGGCGATGCGTGGGCGTATCGCCACACTTTGCCATTCGAGTGCCGTTGACAGCCTGTTCGATGCTTCGTTTCGCCGGGTAGACCAAGGCAGCGAGGCGGGTTCCAGTTCCAGTGGC
>JBDSDH010000038.1:0-3086 GCA_039920665.1 Ilumatobacteraceae bacterium | reverse complement strand
CCGCTCGTGTCCTGCTGTACCTGCACCGGCGCGGAGTGTACGACGTGTCACTCAGGTGGCGCACCTCGCTAGCTTGGCGATGTGAGCGAACCCGAGCTGTACTTCCGCCAACTCCTCTCCGGCCGGGATTTCGCCCGCGAAGATCCGATTGCCCGTCAGATGGTGAACTTCGCCTATGCGATCGGCGACCGCTCGACTGGCGAGACATTGCTCGTCGATCCTGCCTACGCCGTCAACGACCTGATCGACGTCGTCGAGGCCGACGGAATGCGAGTCACCGGCGTGCTCGCGACCCACTACCACGCCGATCATGTCGGTGGTTCGATGATGGGCTACTCGATCGAGGGCATCACGACGTTGCTCGAACGCTGCCACTGTCCGATTCACCTTCAGCAGGCCGAGACGCCGTGGGTGCAGAAGACGACGGGCATCTCCGAGGCCGACGTCGTCCAGCATGCCAGCGGTGACATCGTCACCGTCGGGGATATCGAGGTGCGGTTGATCCACACGCCCGGCCACACGCCCGGCAGTCAGTGTTTCCTCGTCGACAACCACCTCGTCACCGGCGACACGCTGTTCCTCGAAGGCTGCGGTCGCACCGACCTGCCCGGCAGCAACCCGGAGCAGATGTACGACAGCCTGCAGATGCTGTCGACTCTGCCCGACGACACCGTGGTGTACCCGGGGCACATGTACTCCCAGCCGGTGAGCGCCACGTTGAACGAGTTGCGCCACGACAACTACGTGTTCAAGCCCACGAGCAAGGACGCCTGGATGCAGTGGTTCGGCGGGGCGTGAGTCGCCCTGTCACGACGACGACGACGACGACGACTACGACTACGACAACGACAACGACAACGACAACGACAGAGCGAGCCCGACCAGTGCAGCGTGGTAGGTGATCATCACCGCTGGTGCCATCCATGGCTTCTCCGCGACGAACGCACGCCATCCGAGCAGCGTGTCGCTGAGCACGAACGCCAACGCGCCGACGATGCCCCACGCAGTACCGGTCATCGCCGCGACCACGGTCATGGACATGATCACGACGAGATAGGCCGTCACCGGAATTCGTAGCGCAGGCTCTTTCCTGGTGGCTCCGGCAACGATCCGTCGACCGACGATCACTGCGTGGACGATCAGACCGAGCGCTGCGATCACCCCCCACAGCGGATGAGGCAGATGCAAGCTCGCGAACATCGCGATGAACACGATGTGGCCGAAGAGGAAGCACACCAGCCCGACGATGAACTGATCGATCACATCGAGCAACGCAATGTCGCCGGCCAGACAGAACACGAGGCCGATGATCGCGAGCACGGTCGGAGTTGGCGGACCGTCAGCCGCCACCGCCACCCACATCACCAGGATCGTGGTGAGCGGCTTGCTCACCGTTTCCAATCGCTGGTTGGGTCGGATGCGGGTGTACCAGTTGGTGAGCGCGGCGATGGCCGTACAGATCAGCGACAGTGCGAGCACGGGCGCCAGTCTCGCATGTGGTCGACGATGCGCTCCGGATCGACCCCGATCACGTGAACACCTTCGACACAGCGGCCAATGCGCTCACCACGAGCAGTCCCATCACGAGCACCCGGAACCGTTCGGGCGAGAACAGCTTTCGCAATGGCATCCCGGCCAACAGCCCGAGCGCGAGGGCCGGAGCAGCAGCTGCGCTGATCTCCAATTCTGCGCCGTGGATCTTGTCGCCGAGCCAGAACACGACCAGTCCCCCGGAACCACTGATCAGAAAGATCGTGTTGATCGTGCCCCGAAACGCCTCCGGGTGCAATTTGCGAGCCTGGAGGTCGAACACGAGCGGTGGCCCGCTGGTCGAGATCGAGGTGTTGAGGCATCCGCTGATGAACCCGAGCACCCAATCCATCCGGGGACCGAAGTGGGCAAGATCGAGCCCTCGCGACAGCATCACCACAGCGACGACGACCCCAACCCCGAGCGCGATCCGAAGAGCGCTGTCGCCGACGAGTTGGAATGCGATGAAACCGAACGGCAAGCCGAGGAAGCACGCCAGCGACAAGCGGATGACGAGTCGCTGATTGCGTGAGCGTCGATACAGCAGGGCCTGAACGCCGTTGGCCCCGACCGCAACGATCGACGAGACGATGACGGCGCTGTGAATGTCGATCACGAGGCTCATCAGCGGCACCGACATCAGCCCGAATCCGAATCCCGCGACCGCGGTCACGATTGCGGCGAAGAAGATGACACCAGCGACGATCGAGATCTGAGTGGCCGTGAATGCGACAAGGATCAACGAACACCCCAGCTGAATCGGTGGGTGTGAATCCGGAAGTACGGGAACGCCTGCGCTTCGCGGACTCCGGGGATCGTGCGCACCTCGTTGTTGAGCACGTTGAACAACTCGTCATTGCTCTCGCAGAGGACTTCGGCGAGGACGTCGTAGCCGCCGGCGGACAGCACGGCGTAGATCACCGACGGCAACGCGCCGACCGCATCGGCGACGGCCTGCGCGTCGCGTTCGACCGTGATGCACAACATCGCCATCGCGTGGTAGCCGAGCGCCAACGGATCGGTGACCGCAACGACTTGGAGCACGCCGGAGTCGGTGAGACGCTGCACCCGCTGACGGGTGGCGGCCGGCGACAGTCCGACGAGCGGAGCGAGGTCGGCATAGCTCATCCGGCCGTCACGCTGCAGCTCGGCGATGATCCGCTTGTCGATCGGGTCGAGGGTCACGGATGCGACTCTACGAGGCATCGAACGCCTGTTGGCATCTCATTCACGCACAAACGGGTTCGCCGGCGAGCACTCACTGGGCCCGATCGATTCACTCGAACAAGG
Organism: Ilumatobacteraceae bacterium; assembly: GCA_039920665.1. GTDB lineage: Bacteria > Actinomycetota > Acidimicrobiia > Acidimicrobiales > Ilumatobacteraceae > WLMZ01. The sequence continues at coordinate 266 of JBDSDH010000038.1, read as the reverse complement.
TCTCCTGACGCCCCGATTCGATCGGGATCATCGGAAGCGGCTCCAGATCGCAGCCGGTCGCGGCAAGATCGTCGTGGACCTGGCGAGGCAATGGGAGCACTGACACGTTGTCGGGCGTGTGGACGAAGAACACAGGGGTCCTACCCTCGTCGATCCACTGGCGCAACACAGGGAGCCACGGTTGCCAGCCGGCGGCGGTCTCGGCCAGCGATGTCCGTCCGATCAAGCGCACGATCGGCATGTCCGTGAGCGCGGTCGGGGTCACG
>JBDSDH010000037.1:0-5252 GCA_039920665.1 Ilumatobacteraceae bacterium | reverse complement strand
CTGCGAGATCCCGAACCAACTGTCGCCGCGCACGACAAGGTACTTCGACGCACAACCAGCCTGCGATGCGGTCGGCGACGGGGCCTTGGCACCGTCGGGCAGGCACAGCACGTCCCCCGGAAAGATCGACGCCGATGCGACCGCGCTGTTCGCGCTGAGCAAAGACGAAGTGCTGACGCCGGATGCCAACGCGATGCCGAACCAGAAGTCGCCGGAGACCACGGTGTAGGTGGCGGCGCCCGCCGTCGCGCATGCTCCACGAGTCGATGCTGCGCCAGCGCCGGCACCGGCGCCAATTGGGCCCGGAGCAACGACGACCAGTGAGGCACCGACCACGGCGGCCAGCGCACTGCGCCCGCGACGTGTCGATCGGCGCTTCGACAGAAATGGGTTGAGGTTCATGTTCGTCCAAACGAGGCTGGCCACCCGCCTTGTGGTGCGAATGACCATAACAACAGACGGCGACACGAAACAGGTCGCGCCAGGTCCACCGGCTGGCGTCTTCCGCGAGAATGGTCAATGTTCCGAGCGTCGAGGTTTCGTCGATGAGTTCGACGCGTCCCCGGCGTCGAACATGTGATCCGCAAACCGGAGGCGATGAGATGACCGAACTCGACAAGCAATCCACATCGATCGACCCCGTCGACGTCGAGACGACGCAATCGCTCGCACGCCGGATGTTCGAACTCGTCGAACCGATCGGTGTCATCCCCTATTCCGCCGACGAACCGAACGAGGCCATGTTCGCGCTCGGGTTCACCAACTACTGGGACATCTACTTCGCCGGACGCGCAGCGCCGCTGGGCCTCGTTCCAGCAGAGGTCGTGGACGCGCTCTTCTACAACTTCGCGCCTGGCGAAGTCGCCCGCCACATCCCGAACGTGTGGCGCACGACCACACCCGAATTGGCAATTGCCGCTCGCCAGATGGGCTGTGCGAAGGCGCTGCGGTCGATCCTGGGCGATCACGTCGACACCCCGCCTTTCGTGCGCGCCACCGACCTGATGACCAAGGCAGCGATCAGTGCCCCGGTCGAGGGCCGACCGATGTACGCCGCGCTGCGCTCGATTCCGATCCCTGACGACGGGGTGGCGCGCATGTTCCACGCAGCCTCGTTGCTGCGCGAGCACCGTGGCGATGGGCACATCGCTGCGCTGATGACCGAGGGCGTCGGCGGGCTCGAGGCGCATGCGCTCCTTGCGATCGACATGAACATGCCGGCGGAGAAATTCGGACGCCTCCACCACCTTCCGGCTGCCCAGCTCGCCGCCGTGAGTGAAGGCCTTCGCGATCGCGGCCTCATCGGCGACGACGGCTGGCTGAGCGAACGAGGTCGCGCCGTCAAACAACGGGTCGAGTGGCTCACCGATGGTCTCGCAGCGAAGCCGTATGAAGGTCTCGATCCGGACGAACTCGAGGAACTGATCGACGCTCTCGAGCCGGTTGCCACAATGCTCCGCGCGTCCCAAGCCTGGTAGCTGGCAAGGGCGTCCGGCGGCGACCGGCGGCGACGTCCGGCGGCCGGATTCAGCAGGTTGAGTTCAGACGCAGAATTCGTTGCCCTCCGGGTCTGTCAACGTGACCCACTCGTGAGGGCCTTCGCGCCCACCGCCGATGACCGTTGCGCCGCGCTCGACCAGTCGTGCGCGAACGCGTTGCGGGTCGCCCGCAGCGCGAACATCGATGTGTAAACGGTTCTTTCCCGCTTTCGACTCCGGAACCATCTGGAACAAGATCCGTGGTGCACCCGGTTCGGTCGATGTGATTGCTGCGCCTGTTCGCCAAACCAGGCGACCGCGGTGCCGGGTCGTCTCGTCCTCTTGCGCGTGGCCCTGCTCGATCATCGTTCGGATGAATGCTTCGTCTTGGGGTTCGACGGTCCAGTCGAGTGTTTCGGCCCACCAGTCAGCAAGGCCGTGTGGGTCGTGGCAGTCGACCACAAGCTGGATCATGAGCGGCATTTGTGTTCCTCCGGTTGGGTGATCTCGCTGAACCGCGATCGTATGATCACGTCGGCGTCGACCCTTGTCACACTTGCCGTTCGGCATGCGTCAAGATGATGTGAACATGGACCTGGCCGTCTTCGAAGCTGAGCGTGAACGCCTGGAGGGACTCGCCTCGCGGATCCTCGGTGGCGAACTGGCGGTCGATGATGTGCTGCAAACAGCGCAACTGCGTATGGAACGTGCCAGCGACATCGACAACCCCTCCGCATGGCTGACGACCGTCGTGACCCGACTCTGCCTCGATCAGCTCCGTCGGGATCACACTCGGGCGCGCCACGAATCGCGAGCATCCATACCGGCTGGAAATGTCGATGCCGAAGCCGACGCCGTTCTGGCCGAGCAGGTTGGTGGGGCGATGCAGGCCGTCCTCGACACGCTTGCTCCCGCCGAGCGGGCGGCGTTCGTGCTCCATGATGTGTTCGGTTTCCAGTTCGACGAGATCAGCGCCATCCTCGGCCGTTCCGGGACCGCGGTACGGCAGTTGTCGAGTCGAGCCCGGCGCAAACTGCACGGCCAACCCGAAACGTCACCTCGGGTCGAAAGCAGAACGATCGTCGAAGCATTCCTGTCCGCGGCGCGAGGTGGCGACCTCGAACGCTTGCTGTCGCTGCTTGCACCTGACGCCGTGATGCGAGCCGACCTCGTCGGCCAATCGATCGGTTCCAGCTCGATCTACGACGGTGCCGTGGCGGTCGCCGGGCGGATGAACGGGGCCAAAGGCGCGCTGCCGGTCACGATCGACGGCGAGCTCGGTGCTGCCTGGATCGCAGCCGGAATCGTCAAGGTGGCCTTTGTGTTCCACGTGTCAGACGGCCAGGTGCGAGAGATCGAACTCATCGCCGATCCGGACGTACTGACCACACTCGACATCCACCGACGCTGAGGGAACTCGACGATGTGTTGACTTCGGCCCGCCACTGCGATCGAGCGGTTCCGGGGGCCTACGTACACCTACAGAAAGGCACACACAGATGAAAACCATGACCTGTCAACAACTTGGCGGCCCGTGCGATCTTGCTCATCAGGGCGAAACCGCCGACGAAATCATCAAGGCTCAAGATCGGCACCTGAAAGCGGTCGTCGCCAGCGGAGACGCCACCCACACGGTCGCCTCGGGCGAGATGAAAGGCCGATGGAAACACCCCATCTCCGGAATGCGCTGGTATCGGAACGTCAAACGAACATTCGCTCTGCTACCGGACAGCTGAGCACCTCGGCTCGACCGTTCACTGGACTGTGTGCAGAACAGCCGAAGCGTCCCGCGGATCGGCACACAACTCCCCGGAGCCGAAACTCAACTCGGCCGCGAGCTCCCTGGGAGCGCTGCGAAGGCGGTGACGGTGGCGTCGATGACGGCGCCGAGTTCTCGTTGTTCGGCGGCCGACAGGGCGAGGAGCGGGCCGCGCACGTCGCCGACGGCCAGACCGAGATGGTTCATGCCACCCTTGACCTTGTTGTTGTAGCGACCGCTCTCCATGTACTGCAGAAACGGCATCAGCACATCGAACTGACGGCGGGCGAGCTCGACGTCTCCTGCCAGCATCGTTTCCACGAACGCAACGTGTTGGCGAGGCAGCACGTTGGCCGTGCCGGCCAACCACGCTGTCGTGCCCCACATCATGTAGTCGAATGCTTGGTCATCGGAACCGCAGATGAGCGGCACTCGCCCGGCGTAGCGATGACGGATTGCGATCATCCGCGAGAAATCGCCGCTGGACTCCTTGAGTGCAACGACTCCCGCGTGATCTGCAATCAGGTCGAGACACTCGAATCCGTATTCGACGCCGGCCCGAGCCGGATAGTTGTACAACACCACCGGCAGCGCGGACTGCTCGGCGACGAGCAGTACATACGCAGCGAGTTCCTGCTGGGTCGGCAACGATGTCGGAGGGGCCGACAACATGACCGCGTCATAGCCGAGCTGCGCCGCGTGACAGGCCAGATCGACTGCCGCCGCGGCGCCACCCACCGTGCATCCGGCGATCAACGTCGCTCGCCCAGCGACCAACGTTGCCGCGATCTCGAGCTGGCGACGCCGCTCGTCGACCGTCATCGCGTAGTACTCGCCGGTCGTTCCACCGACCACGATTCCCGAAGCACCGGCTGCGATCATCTCATCGATGACCGCGGCGAACGCGACCTCGTCGATCGTGTCATCCGGTCCGAACGGGGTGACGATCGGGATGATCACACCGCTGAACTTCATCCCGTCCGGACGCACGTCGGTTGGTGAGGTGTCCATCAGGAGAAGCTCATGATCGGAGTGCCGAGCGAACTCTCGTCGACGGTGATCCCGAGTCCAGGGCTGGTCGGAGCGGACCCGTTGCCATCGACGCTGCGCGGCTCGTAGCCAGCGACGTGTTCGTTGCACCAGTCGTTCATGAACGACACCGTCAACAGATTCTCCGGCCGTGTACTCGCAGCGAGGTGGGCCGAGGTCGCCGAGACGATGTCACCGCCCCACGAGTCCTCGATCGTGACCTGGATCCCGAGGCTCTCGGCAAGGTCTCGCATCAACTTCGCTTTCGACAGTCCACCGACCTTGGAGACCTTCAGGTTGAACGCCCCCGCTCCGCCCTCGTGGACCGCGCGGAGCATCGTCGGCACGTCATGGACGATCTCGTCGTAGACCATTGGCAACGTCGTCCGCTTGCGGACTTCGATGCACTCCTCCATCGTCGGGCACGGCTGCTCGAAGTACAGCCGGGGAAGGTCCTCCATCAACCGCGCCGCCCGGATCGCATCGTTGAGACGCCATCCGCAGTTCGCGTCGGCGACGATCAGGTCGTCGTCACCAGTGGCCTCGACGACTTGTCGGGCGCGCCATCCGTCGACTGCCGGGTCGCCGCCGATCTTCAATTGGAATCGACGGATGCCCTCAGCTTTGCGGGCAACCACGTACTCGGTCATCTCGTCCGGTGTTCCGAACGGAACCGCCATGTACAGCGGGAACCGTTCTTGGCGGAGCCCGCCCAGCAACGTCGTCACGCTCACCCCGAGGACTCTGCCCATCACGTCCCAGCACGCGACATCGATCGGGCTCTTCGCGTATTCGTGACCCATCAGCGCGCTGTCGAGCGCATTGTTGACCGCAGCAAGATTGGTCGGGTCGATACCGATCACGGCCGGCCCGAGAAGGGTCAGCGCCGCTCGGGCCCCACCGGCATGTGACGCGAGGTACGTCGTGCCGAGCGGGCAGACCTCGCCCCACCCGGTGACACCGGTATCGGTGGTCACCCGAACCAG
>JBDSDH010000036.1:0-13049 GCA_039920665.1 Ilumatobacteraceae bacterium | reverse complement strand
GGCGGGTTCGGCCGGTCGTGATACTCGAATCCTTGCGTGACGGTCCTTCGATCAGCAGTTCTTCGACGCGACCGATGCGCTCACGGTGCTTCATCAGCGCACTTCGCTCGACCACCAGCTTGAGTCGATCGAACCGGTCGGCAGCAATCTTTGGGTCGACGAATCGATCGGCCATCGTGGCGGCCTCTGTCCCCGGTCGAGGCGAGAAGATGAACGTGAACGCGAAGTCGTACTCAGCCGCCGCAGCGACTTCGAGTGTGCGTTCGAAGTCGACCTCGGTCTCACCGGGGAACCCGACGATGATGTCGGTGCTGACCGCCAGATCCGGCATCGCTGTCCGGGCTTCGGCCAGACGTTGGAGGTATCGCTCGGCGGTGTAGCCGCGGTGCATCAACGCGAGGACCCGATCGGCACCCGACTGCAACGGATAGTGGAGGTGCTCGCACACCTGAGCGGTCTCGGCCATCGCCGCGATCGTGTCGGCGCGCATGTCCTTGGGGTGCGGACTGGTGAAGCGCACTCGGCGGATACCCGGCACGGCGCCCACCGCACGGAGCAGTTCGGAGAACAGCGGACGGATACGCACGTCCGTCGCGCCACCCTGGCGCTGGGCAAGGGTGAGGTCGCGGCCGTAGCTGTTCACGTTTTGGCCGAGCAGGGTGACCTCGGTGACGCCCGACGACGCGAGTAGCTCGACCTCGGCCACGATGTCGGTGAAGGGTCGGCTGATCTCTGCGCCACGAACCGCCGGCACGATGCAGAACGCGCACGAGTTGTCGCACCCGATCTGGATGGTGACCCATGCGTTGTAGCTGCTGTCTCGACGCACCGGCAACGCGCTCGGGAACAGCGCGTGGTCCTCGATCACGGCTTCATCAAAGATCTCGGTGATCGGACCGTTGGCTCGGGCCGAATCGAGCAGCTCGCCGGCGCGGTGCACGTTGTGGGTGCCGAGCACGACATCGACCCACGGGGCCCGGGCGCGCACACCGTCACGGTCCTTCTGGGCCATGCAGCCGGCAACCATCAGCTGACGACCTTCGACGGCGTCCTTCCAGCTCTTGAGGTGGCCCAGGTTGCCGTAGGTCTTGGTGTCGGCGCCCTCGCGTATGCAGCACGTGTTGACCACCACCACGTCGGCGTCGTCTTCGGATGTCGCGAGCACCAGTCCGTCGGCCTCGAGCAATCCGGCGATCCGCTCCGAGTCATGCTCGTTCATCTGGCACCCGTAGGTACGGATGGCGTAGCTGCGGCTCATAGGGGGAACAGCCTAACGGCTGCCCGTTCCCCCGCAGCCGGATGACCCACTGTCAGTGCGATGTCGCCCAGCCAGCGACATCGTGCTGACAGACGTGGTCAGGCCAGGCCCAAGCGGGCGAAGTGGTCGTCGGGGGCCTCGATGGTCGCGAGCGCGTGACGGAGCAACTCGGCGGCGTCAGCGGCGGCTCGCTTGTCATCGCCGACGATGTCTCGGGCCTCGAGCGGGTCCTCGACACGGTCGAACAGCAATGTCTCGTACTCGGATGCATACGACCAGAACGGCAGCATGTCGCCGGGCACGAATGGCTGACGGATCACCGGGATCGTCGACCCCGGCATCCGGTCGAGAAATGCCCGGTCGTCCGGTGGTGGCATCGTGAAGTCCGGGGCGCGGGCGATCGGCATCGTGCTCCACCGGTTCGACCACATCGACAGCGGAGCGTTCGCCTCTGTCGGCCCACGGGTGTAACGCCACGTGTTGCTGACCAGCTGCACCTCGCGTCCCCACACCCCGGTCAACAGCCAGTCGCGCACCTCGGTTGCCGTACCGTCCAACAGCGGGACGAGCGACGAGCCGTGGGTGCGGTGCGCAGCAGTGATGTCGAATGCATCGAGCAGTGTGGCATGCAGGTCGGCGGTCGTGGTCAGCGCATCACACACGCCAGCGGTCTGCGGAGCACCCGGCCACCACACCAGCAGCGGCGTGTGCCCGAGCGTGCGGTACACCGGCAGCGCCGGCTTGCCCCAGACGTCGCGACCGCGAGCATCGGGCTCGCCGAGATAGTGGCCGTGATCGGTGCAGACGATGACCGCCGTGTCGTTCCAACCGTCGGTTGCGTCGAGCTGATCCATCAACCGTCCGAACCAGTGGTCGATCATCGACAGCTTGCCGCCGTATTGGGCGCGGATCTGCAACGCATCGCGCTGCGTCAGAACCCCGGCCTCGAACGCTGCGACCTTGTACGGCGGCCAAATCAGATGTGGACCTTCCCAGTCCGGGTCGTACATCGAGGCCCACGGCTCCGGCGTGTCGAACGGCTCGTGCGGATCGAACTCGTCGACCCACAAGAAAAATCGCTCGCCCGCCGCCCGATGATGCGGTGCATGCGAACCGAGCCAATCTGCCGCGGCAGCCATCGTGCGCGGCCCAGGGAAATCGTCCTCGGCCATGAAGTAGCCGCGCGACGAGTCGTAGTGGGTATGACCGCGTCCGTAACTCGGTGCACCGATCCAGGACGGGTCGGGTCGGGTCTTCCACGGATCACTCTCGTGGCCACGCTCGTATTGCCATGCGGTGAAATCGGTGTGGTAGTTCTCGCCGCCCATCTCGAACAGATGTGGGTGATCGGTGATCAGTTGCGTCACGACTCCGGCGCGCCGCATCGATGCAGTGATCGCCTCCTCCCACAACTCGATCGAGCCCCACGGCTTCCAGAGGAAGTCCCATGCACCGACGAGCAAGTCGTGACGGGCGGGGATGCACGGCAGGGAACCGGTGTGGTGGTTGGTGAACCGCATCGACCGCGCAGCGAACCGGTCGAGGTTCGGCGTCGACCATTCGGTGCCGCCGTAGCTGCCGAGACCGTGGCGGTTGAGGCTGTCGAGCAGCACCACCACGACATTCGCCGGAGCCGATGTCGATGATGGAAATGACGACGACGAGGGTGCGTTGTCGTTCACTCGATGTTTTGTAGCACGCGAAGTTCTTCGACGGGAATGTGGCAACGCATCGAATGGTTCGGCGCAACTTCGAGCAGCGCCGGTTCGGTGACGTCGCAGACGCCCATGATCACGCGAGGGCAACGAGGGTGGAACACGCACCCAGACGGAGGGTTTGCAGGTGTCGGGATTTCGCCGTCGAGCCGGATTCGCACCTTCTCCTCGCCGTCCACGTTCGGAACAGCCGACAGCAGCGCCTCGGTGTACGGGTGATGGGGTCCCTTGAAGACGTCGTCGGTGAGACCGACCTCTTGGATCCGGCCGAGATACATAACCGCGATCCGGTCGGCCAGATAGCGCACCACGCCCATGTCATGGGTGATGAAGACGTAGCTCGTCTTCTGCTGGGCCTGCAGATCGGCGAGCAGGTTGAGGATCGCCGCCTGGACCGACACATCGAGCGCGCTGGTGGGCTCGTCGCAGACCACGATCCGGGGGTCGCCGGCAAAAGCACGAGCGATCGCAACACGCTGCTTCAGGCCGCCGGACAACTGGCGAGGTTTGAGGTCGAGGTGTCGTGGGGTGAGACGCAGATGAGCGGCGAGGGCCTCGACCCGCTTGTTCGCCTCATCGGCACCGACTCCGGTCAACTTGCGGACCGAACGAACGAGAATCCGGCGCACCGACCAGGCTCGGTTGAGCGCCGAGTCAGGGTTCTGGAACACCATTTGCATCGACCGTTTGTCGTCGGCCGATCGCTTCGCGGCGACGCCTTCGAGGCCGTGACCGTCGAGCGACACCTGCCCGCCATCGTCTGCCGCCTCGATGCCGAGCATCGTCTTGGCCAGGGTGGACTTGCCCGAGCCGGACTCGCCGACGATGCCGAGCGTCTCCCCCTCGCCGAGTTCGAGTTCGACGTCGACGAGCGCGGGAATGTCGTGGCCACGTTGGCGGAAGGTCTTGGACACGTGCGAGAGTTCGAGCACATCGGGCTGATCGGCTCTCTGTGTCAGCATCGAGATGCCCACCGGCGCGAGATCCTCGGGGATGTCCTTGACTCGGTCCGGGTAGTGGCAGCGGGTGAACCGTCCGGGATCGTCGCCGATGGTGACCACCGGAGGAACTTCGGTCCGGCACAGGTCGGTCGCGATCGGGCAGCGGTCGACATAGACACACGTGGGCAGCGTGGTGCCGATCAACGGCAAGATGCCGGGAATCGTGGCCAGCGCCCGGTCGGTCTTGCGGATCCCGTGGCGGGGCAGCGAACGCAGCAGGCCAACGGTGTACGGATGCTGCGGGTTGTCGAACACGTCAGCGCAGACGCCCTGCTCGACGATCTTGCCGGCGTACATCACGCCGACGCGGTCGCACATGTTGCGAATGATGCCGAGGTTGTGGGCGATCATCAGGATCGCTGCATCACTCTCCTGGCGTAGCGTGCGAACCAGATCGAGCACTTCGGCCTCAACCGTTGCATCGAGGCCGGTGGTGGGCTCATCGAGCACGAGCAACTTGGGGTCGCAGGCCAGCGCCATCGCAATGACGACACGCTGCTGCATCCCGCCGGACAGTTGGAACGGGAAGCGGTCCATGACACTCTCGGGAGCCGCGATTCGGACCTTGTGCAACGCCTTCAATGCTGACTCGTGAGCTTGGCTCTTGTTCTGGCCGAGCAAGGTGAAGCTCTCGATGATCTGACGCCCGACTCGCACCGACGGGTTCAGTGCCTGGCCTGGGTCTTGGTACACCATCGATGCTTCGGTGGCACGGAACTTCTGCAACTGCGACGTGTTCATCGCGGTGATGTCGTCGCCGTCGACCATCACCTTGCCCCCCGTGATCCGACCGTTGCGGGGCAAGTAGCGAAGTGCCGCGTATGCCGAGGTGGACTTGCCACAGCCCGACTCGCTGACAAGGCCGAATGCCTCGCCCGGAGCGACGGTGAACGACACGCCGCGGAGCACCTCGCGAGGAACGCCTCGGACGATGTACGCGACTTCGAGGTCGATGATCTCGAGTGCCGCCGGGGGCTTGTTCAGGGTCGCTGTGGAAGCACCGGACATGGGTGTATCGGTCATCGCGAATTCATCCTTCCAAGACGGATTGGACGGCATCGGCCATCAGGTTGACCGCGATCACGAGGGTTGCAATCGCAAGCGCGGGGAAAATGGTCGGCCACCAGATGCCGGCCGAGAGGACGCCGTAGCCGTCGCTGACCTGGGCACCCCAATCGGGCGAGGGCGGTGGCGGGCCGACACCGAGGAACGACAGGGTCGCAATCGTGAACACGGCGTACCCGATCCGGACGGTGAGTTCGACCACGATCGGGCCGCTGACGTTGGGCAAGATCTCCCGAAACATGATGAAGATCGAGCCCTCGCCGCGCAGACGGGCCGAGGTCACGTAATCGAGATCTCGTTCGGCGAGCACCGCAGCCCGGATCGTACGGGACACCACCGGAGCGAACAGGATCGACACCACGATGATGACGACCACTCGCGACTTGCCGAGCGTGACGAGCGCGAGCAGCGCGATCAGCAACACCGGCAGAGCGAGGAAGGCATCGACGACACGACTCAGAACGCTGTCGACCCAACCACCGAAGTAGCCCATGATCAACCCGAGCATCGTTCCAGCGAGTACTCCGAAGATGGCTGCCGGCGGAGCGACGATGAGCACGTCGCGGGCACCGGCCATGACACGCGAAACGATGTCTCGGCCGCTCTGGTCGGTACCGAAAATGTATTTCCCGAACGGCTTGAGGTGTTTGGTCGTCCGGAAGTTGAGCGGGTCGTACGGCGTGATTGCGTCGCCGAAGATCGCACAGACGACCCAGAACAACGAGACCAGCGCACCGATGACGAATCCCGGCCGCTTGATCAGGAGCCGGAAATTCTCGCGACGCGCTTGCTTGCGTTCGCCGGCGACGACGTTGACGTTCGGAGTGACCGGATCGACGACCGTCGGGACTGGTTCTGGATCGAGGCTCATCGCTTGGTCTCCAACAGCACTCGTGGGTTGAGCCAGGCGATCAGGACATCGGCGGCAAGGGTGGCAAGCATGTAGACGATGCCGACAGTGAGAACGGCTGCGCTCAGGATCGGAAGATCCTGGTTACCGATCGCGTTGAGGATCTCGGTACCGAGACCGTGGTAGTTGAACACCTTCTCGACTCCGAGGATGCCGCCGAAGAGATAGCCGATCTGGACGCCCACCACCGAGATGGTCGGGCCGAGCGCGTTGCGCAGCACGTGGCGACGCATCACACGGCCGGAAGTGAGCCCCTTCATGATCGCCGTGCGGCTGTAGTCGGCCTCGAGGGCATTGATCACGCCGGCCCGGGTGATACGGGCGATGTATCCGAAGTACACGATCGCCATCGCCAAGCCGGGCATGAACAGGTATTTGAACTGACCGAAGAAGGACGTTCCGTCGGGTGGGTCGGCGAATGCTCGAAAGTAGCTGTCGCGAGAACTGCAGAACAGCGCCACCAGAATGGTGGCCGTCACGAATTCGGGCATCGACGAGGTGGCCAGTCCGGTCATCACGATCGTCCGGTCAGCAAGCTTGTCCTTGCGTCGAGCGGCATAGGCGCCGGCCGCGATTCCGATCGGCACGGTGAGGATCAGGGCCAACCCGGCGAGCTTCGCCGACCGGAACAACGCCTTGGTGATCTTCGGGGCCACGTCTTCCTTGGTGGAATACGAATTGCCGAAGTCGAATGTCGCCAAGTTCGTGAGCGACTTGCTGTACTGGTTGATCAGTGGTCTGTCGGTGCCGAGTTCGTGGTTGTAGGCATCGACGGACTGCTGCGAGGCGAACGGACCGAGGACCTGACGACCGACGTTGCCAGGCAGTACGTTGACGATCGCGAAGACGATCGTCGCCAGGAGCCAGAGCGTGATGATCGCCAAGCCAAGACGTTTGAGGAGAAATCGAGCCATGTGGGGTGGGCCTCATCCTTTGCTGGAGACGGCTGCGAGAGACGACTGCCGGATATGGACTGCGGGATACGACAAGGGTGGGCAGCGATGCTCGCTGCCCACCCTTGTCACCAAACTATTTGGTCTTGGTGGCCTGATCGAGGAAGATCTGGCCCAGTGCACTGACCCGGATTCCCTGGAATTGGTCGGTATGAGCCGACAGGTAGTTGTAGAAGTACGGGATCGCGGCTGGAACGTCTTCGTTCAGCACGGTCTCGATCTTCTTGCACGCCGCCTTGTGACCGTCGACGTCGAGCGCCTTTTGGTACTCGCCGAACGCATCGTCGAATTCGGTCGACGAGTACTGCGATGCGTTCCACTGTCCGCCGGTCTTGAATGCCGCGTTGAGGTAGGTGTCGGGTGTCGCCCGGTGGCCGTAGTCGACGATACCGAACTCGGCACCGCCAGCACACGGGTAGGTGAGGCACCACTTTTCGTAAAACGTGTCGGTGCCCTCGATGTTGAGCGTGAGTTCGATGCCGGCCTCGGCGCAGTTCGACTGCACGAGCTGAGCGAGATCCTTGATCTCTTGCAGATCGGGGGCGTTGAGCGTGGCCTTGAGCCCGGTGGCACCGGCATCGGCGAGCAACTGCTTGGCCTTTTCGATGTCTCGCTTGCGCTGCGGGATCGAGTCGTCGAAGAACGGGTAGACAGGAGCGATCGGGTGGTCGTTACCCAAGTCGGCTTGGCCGTTGAACAGGTTGTCGACCATCAACTGGCGGTCGAGGCACAGCGCGATCGCCTGACGGACCGCTTTGTCGACGAACTGACCCTCGTCGCAACGCATCCAGATCTCTCGGTGGGTTGCGGTGCGAGACGACAGCACCTTGAGCGACGGGTCATTGAAGATCGCGTCGCCGCCGAGGACCGAGAATTGCACGATCGCGTCGGCTGCGCCGGACTGAAGTCCCTGGACCTGGGTCGCTTGGCTATCGGAGAACAGCCACTGGCTGCCATCGAGGCTGACCGCTCCGCCCCACCAATCGGGGTTCTTCTCGAACGTCGCACCGGTGGCCGAGTCGTACTTGACGAGCTTGAACGGACCGGTGCCGTTGGGCGTTGCGTCGAGCGTGGTGCCGGTCTCGTAGGTGGTCGGCGTGATGGCCGACTGCGAGTTGTACAGCGACACGAGATACGGAAACAGTCCGTTCGCGCTGAGGAGCGTGAACGTCACGGTGAGTGGGTCCGTCGCCACAGCGGAGGTCTCGTCGATGACGCCGGTGAGGTCGGAGTTGCCGTTGACAACCAGCCGCTTCATCGTCGCGACCACGTCGTCGGCGACGAAATCGGCGCCGTCTTGCCACTTGACGCCGGAGCGAAGCTTGAATGTCCAGACGCTGCCGTCGTCGTTGGGCGACCAGGACTCCGCAAGGCCGGGTCCGATGTCGCCACCCTCGCCGAGCGTGCAGAGGTATTCGAAGCACTGGGCGATGATTCCGTACGAGCCGAGGTCGACCATCGTCACTGGATCGAGTGGGCCCGACGGTGACTGGCTGGTGAGGCGAATGATGCCGCCCGCTGCGCCGGCACCGGCTGTGGTCGCTGTGGAGCCGGCGGTGCTGCCTCCTGTGGCGACGGTTGTGGCCGTACTGCCAGCGCTGGCAGCGGTGGTTGCGGTGCTGCCGCTGGCGGGCGTCTCATCGCTCCCGCAGGCGGCGATGATCGAACCCATGAGTGGAACGGAAAGGCCGATCAGCGTGCCGCGCTTCACGAAGTTGCGTCGCGAAATCCGGCCCTGTGCAAACGACTCGACAAGGTCCAGCTCGAGTGGGCTGGCATTGCGACGGGCACGGTCGAAAACTTTGTAATCCATGAATTGATTCTCCCCAGTGAAGTTTGCAATCGTGCCGTGTGTCACGCGCACGTCGTCACCCTAGTGAGCGATCGGAGTGCGGTCAACGATCATTCCCGGAACGTTCGAACCGTAAAAGGCTCGCAACATTGCCGACATATGCCGTGAGGGGCACCTGTCCAGCGAACGCCGACCATCGCTGATTCTGCCTCAAATCACAACTGCCCAGCACCGAAACGGTACTGGGCAGTGGCTCCCTCAACTGGTGGCGGACAGCACGTGTCCGCCGCGATCTGTCAGGAGTCGAGCGAGATCGGCTCGTCGTCTTTGGTGCCGAATGTGTCGATGTCACCGCTGAGGCCGGCCAACTGGCGGACCTTCTCGGACACCTCGACCATGATCTCGGGATTGGCGTGCAGGTAGTTCTTGGCGTTCTCGCGGCCTTGGCCGAGTTGCTCACCCTCGTAGGTGAACCAAGCGCCAGACTTCTTAATGATCGCCATCTCGACGCCGAGGTCGAGCAGCGAACCCTCGCGGCTGATGCCCTTGCCGTACATGATGTCGAACTCGGCCTGCTTGAACGGCGGGGCGACCTTGTTCTTGACGACCTTGACCCGAGTGCGCGAGCCAACGACTTCGGCTCCGTCTTTGATGCTCTCGATCCGTCGAATGTCGAGACGGACCGACGAATAGAACTTCAGCGCACGGCCACCAGGCGTGGTCTCGGGCGAGCCGAACATGACGCCGATCTTCTCTCGCAACTGGTTGATGAAGATCGCGATGGTGTTGGTCTTGTTGAGATTGCCGGTGAGCTTTCGCAATGCCTGGCTCATCAGACGGGCCTGGAGCCCGACGTGGGTGTCACCCATCTCGCCTTCGATCTCGGCCCGAGGTGTCAGGGCAGCGACGGAGTCGATGACGACAACATCGAGCGCACCCGAGCGGACCAGCATGTCGACGATCTCGAGCGCCTGCTCACCCGTATCGGGCTGGGAAATCAGCAACTGGTCGATGTCGACACCGATGGCCCGCGCATAGATCGGATCCATGGCGTGCTCGGCGTCGACGTAGGCGCAGATGCCGCCGTTGCGCTGCGCCTCGGCGACGACGTGCATCGCAAGGGTGGATTTGCCGGAGGACTCCGGACCGAAGATCTCGACCACTCGACCACGTGGCAAGCCGCCGATGCCGAGGGCCAGGTCGAGTGCGAGCGCACCCGTGGGGACCGTGTCGATGCCGAGCGAGGTCTTCTCGCCCATCCGCATGATGGAGCCCTTGCCGAACTGCTTGTCGATGGACGCCAGCGCCATCTCCAGTGCCTTTTCACGCTCTAGTGCCATGTCATTCTCCTGCTCGTGTGTACGTGTGTGTTGGGTCTCAACGGTGGGTGCTGCTTGCGGAACCACTGCGGTCCGATTCGTTGAGCGGCACCATACGAAAGGGGTGTGACAGAGTTTCTGACCTGGTGTTCTCCAGGCCCTGGACATGCTGTCGACCGGCTTCGCTGTTCCCGCTGGCGGCGAACAACAGCAGTGTAACTTCGTACAGGCGTTCGATCAAGGTTTTCTCGTTACACCGCCGAAAATTTCTGGACGATGGCAACTCGACGACAGAACGACGACAGAAGTACGACAAAAGGACAACAAAACGGAGACATCGTGGGTGCTGCCACCTGCACCACCCGTCCCAGCTGCGAGTATCTCCCGTGTGCGTCGTTCTCTCGCGGGTTTGTTGTTCGGTTTCGCTTCCATCTTCGCCAGCCTTGCGCTGAGCGGTTTCTGGCTGCAGTACACGGCCTTCTCCCCCGACCACACCCGCAGCGCAGCCAAGGCGGTGCTCGGCGACAGCGAGATCAAGAACGAGATCGCCCGATTGATCGCCAACGCAACCATTGCATCACTGAATCAGGCGGCGCCGGAGACGTTCCCGACGATCGACACCGAGCCCGTGCGCCAACTCGTCTTCGACAACCTCCGCACCACCGAAGGGTCGAAGTTGATGGAGGGCGTGATCGCCGACGCTCACGCCAAGCTGATCGGATTGAACGACAAGCCGGTCCAGATCACACCCGAGCAGATGGTGCCGCTGGTGGGCAATCAGGTCGCGATGAACGCGCCGACCATCGTGCTGCCTGTCGAGGAGGTCCCTGCCCTGTCGACGATGCGTCAGGTCCTGAAGTGGTTGGTGCCGATCTCGGCCGGTCTCGCGGTGGTCATGCTCCTGCTCGGGTTCTTTGCTCATCCCGACAAGGCCGAACTGTTGCGATCACTCGGCATCTTGCTGCTGGGAATGGCCTTGCTGCTGGTGGTGATCGGCTACGTCGTGCCCACATTGGTCTTGCCGTTGCTGACCAAGAACGTGTGGATCGGAGCGGTGCCCAGACTTGCGGCTGACTCGTTGCCGTTCCTGCTCGGCCTGACCCTGTTGCTGGCGGGTGCTGGTCTCGGATGCCTCGCCGGCGCATCGGCCTCACGACGCCGCGACCGATGGTCGCAGCCGATCCGGCGCACCTCGTATCGCGAAGAGCGCCGCTGGAGCTGACGCTTCGAGCGAGTGCTGGGTGGACTCGAGTGGCTGTCGGCAGCCCCACAGGTCCCATCCGGTCACCGAGTGGCTGTCGACAGCCTCTCGGTGCCCATGTGACCTCGGCAGCGACCTGTCGTAATCAGGCCTGGAGTTCGGCGACAAACTCACCGAACACGTCTGCGTAACGCAACGCGTCGGCTTCGGTGTGCATCACCGAGATCAGCCACTGTTCGTCGAGACCGGGAGGCAGCAGGATGCCCCGGTTGATGCCGTGGATCCACTGTGCGAATGCGAGGTCGAAGTTGGTGGCCTTGTAGTCGCGGTAGTTGCGGATCGGTTCGGCCGCCCAGGTGATGCAGCCCTTGGCTCCGAGTTGGACGGTGTGGGCCTCGATGCCGGCCGAGGCGATGATGCTGTCGCATTCTGCCAGGAGCAGGTGGTTGCGCTCGATACAGGATCGAGTGGCCTCGGGCGTGCAGATCTCGGACAGAACGGCCTTGGCTGCAGCCATGCACAACGGATTGCCGTTGTAGGTACCGAGATGTAGGACCCGCCCTTGCGTGATCTGGTCCATGTACTCGGCCTTACCGCCGAACGCACCGAGCGGCAGCCCGCCACCGATGCTCTTGGCGAGGGCGACGAGGTCGGGTTGCACACCGTACAAGCCGGTAGCTCCACCCCACCCGGCGGTGATGCCGGTCTTGACCTCGTCGAAGATCAACAGCGTTCCGTAACGCTGGGTGATCTCGCGGACGGCTTCGAGGTAACCGGGCTGCGGCTTGCAGATGCCGATGTTCTCCATCACCGGTTCGACGATGAAGCACGCGACCTCGCCACTTCGCAGCGCTCGCTCGAGTGCGTCAGCGTCGTTGTAGGGGATGACGATCGTGTCGGCGAGTACCGCGTCGGTGATACCGGCTGTGCCGGGGATAGGAATCGGGTTGTCGGCCGGGCCGGCCTGATCGAGAGGTGGCTTCATTGAAATCATCACTTCGTCGTGATGACCGTGATAACCGCCCTCGACCTTGACCAGCTTCTGACGGCCGGTCACACCACGAGCGACGCGGATCGCGTCCATCGTTGCTTCGGTGCCGCTGTTGGTGAAGCGCCACATTGGCAATCCGTAGCGCTGTCCGAGCAGTTCGGCGACATCGGAGTTGGCTTCACACGGGGTGACGAACAAGGTGCCGTTGTCGAGTTGCGCCTCGAGTGCCGAGCGAACGAGCGGGTGGCAGTGACCGGAGAACAGTGCCCCGAAGCCCATGTCGTAGTCGGTGTAACGGTTCCCGTCGACGTCTTCCATCCAGCTGCCCTGGGCACGACTGACGACGATCGGATGCGGGTCGTAGGCCTGAAAACTCGATGGCACCCCGAGCGGCATCACCTTGCGGGCCCGGTCTGTGGCCACCTGGGACCGCTTGGTCCGATCGGCGTAGGTGGCGAGCTCGCGACGGGTGATGTCACGAGCTCGTTTGGACAAATCATGGCTGAGCGAGGAATCCGTTGCGCTCATGATCAACTCCCTATGAATTACGTTGCCGAGACGGTACCACACGATGGAAATCGTCCCCCTGGGCGTCTGACAAACGGCCGCCACATCCGCGTTTCGGGTCCTACCGAGCGGCTTGCCGACCGGAAATTCGGCGGTGTGATCGGCCGTGCGCCGTGGCAGACTATGTGCCTTCATGGTGGTCGTAGCTCAGCTGGTAGAGCATCAGTTTGTGGTACTGAGGGTCGCGGGTTCGAGCCCCGTCGGTCACCCGAATCAAAGTTGTGCGTCGCCCGGGAGGGCGTCACACAACGCTGTCAGAGTGATTGCTCGATTCGCA
>JBDSDH010000035.1:0-9098 GCA_039920665.1 Ilumatobacteraceae bacterium | reverse complement strand
GATCGCCTCGCGTGAACAGTACGACGTGGTCCATCCCGTCAATCCGCTCCTGCGCGACGTCACGATCGTGCAGCTCAACGAACCGTTCGTGGCGTCGGACATACCCGCTCGCAACACCTGCATCGTGTCGCCCGGGCGCAGCGACCGCAGTCCCACGGGTACTGGCACGTGCGCTCGCATGGCGTTGTTGCATGCCAAGGGCCAGCTCGGTGTCGGGGACACCTTGATCCACGAGTCGATCATCGGTAGTCGCTTCTCCGGCCGAATTGCGGGTGAAACCACTGTTGCTGGGCGTCCGGCCATTCTGCCAACGGTTCGCGGGCAGGCATGGATCACCGGCTTCCACCAGTACGTGCTGGACCCCACCGATCCGTATCCACAGGGCTACCTCGTCGCCGATACATGGGGCCGCAACTTGACCATCAACCAGAACGAGCACTCATGAACGACATTCAGCTTCCCGCCCTGTGCCTGATCGGTTCGCCGAACAAGCGGGCCGCAGTCCTCGACCTTGCCGTCGAGGCCGAACAGCGCGGCTTCGCCGGACTTGGTTGTCCGGGTGTCGGTGGCAACCTCGCACTCTGCAGTTCGCTCGCCCACGTGACTTCGACGATTCCGTTCTGGACCTCGATCCAGCCGATCTATCTGTCGATCCCCCTGGAGCTCGGCGCAACAGCCGGACACCTGCACGAGGTCAGCGGTGGTCGATTCCGGCTCGGGCTCGGCGTCAGCCACGCACCGATGCTCGATCGGCTCGGCGTCTCGACCGGCCGGCCGCTGTCGGACATGCGTGACTATGTCGCCGCACTCCACGCGACCGAACGGTCGTCCGGGCCATTGCCCGCGATCCTTCTGGCGGCACTCCGCGACCGGATGCTCGACCTCGCGGTCGAGATCGCCGATGGAGCGATCTGGGCCAACGCGTCCCTGTCGCACACGCCGACTCAGGTCGAACGCATACCGGCCGACCGACGAGCCGCGATGCAATTGGCGAACATGGTGCCGACCGTGATCGACGCCGACCGCGAGGCGGCCCGGGCCGTCCACCGTCGCACGCTGGGTGGGTACGTGATCCTGCGCAACTACCGCAACTACTGGAAGTCAGCGGGCTACGACGAGGAGATGACGACGATCGAGCAGGCGCTCGAGGCCGGCGACAGTGGCGCAGTGACGGCCGCGATGAGCGACCGCTGGCTCGATGACTGCACGATCAGCGGGTCGGCAGCGCAGGTCCGCGATCAATTCTCGGCGTGGATCGCAACCGGGGTGACACCGATCGCGGTGATGTCGAGCACGAGCGGCGGTCAGGCCAAGGCAATCCGAGAGTTGTTCGACGCCTTCGCCTGAGCCATTGGGCTGCCGCCGCCGGTTGCCTACAGTCGCTGACGCCCAAGACGGCAGCGTAGGACTGCCCACAGTCGTCGCCGCCGGTCGTGGGCCTACCCAACAGTCGCTCACGCCCAAGACGGCAGCGTAGGACTGCCGACAGTCGTCGGCCTCCGGTCGTCCCGCACCAGGGCGGCACTCTGTATGCCGGGTGTTTCGTGACCACCCCACTGCGCAGCAAACAGCCGACATCGCCGGTGCCGGGTGTTTCGTGATCACCCCACTGTGCACCAAACAGCCGACATCTTCGGCCGGTGCCGAGGACGAGAGTGGTCAGACGGCTTCGATCAGTTCCGGACCGCGGTTGCGCACGTTGTTGACCTCGGTCGAGACCTTGTGCATCGTCAGCAGATTGTCGGGAGCCGGCACGAGCAGCTGCTTGAGCGCCTCCACGTCGTCCGTCGCTGGATCGAGCCACTGCTGCCATGCCGACGCCGGCAGGATCACCGGCATCCGATCGTGTACCGGCGCCATCGTGTTATTGGCCGCTGTCGTGATCACTGTGCACGTGTGCAGCCATGGAGCATCGGCGGGTCCGTTCTTGTCACGCCACGCGCTCCACAACCCCGCGACGGCGAGCGGCTCGCCATCGACGCGGTGGATGAACATGGGTTGCTTGACCGGCTTGCCGTTCTTGCCCACGGGACCTTGAGAGGTCGAGCCCTCGGCGACAACGGGCGCTGCCTGCCACTCGTAGAACCCGTCCATCGGGATGATGCAGCGGTATCGCTTGAACACACCCTTGAACGCGGGCTTGTCGGCCACCGTCTCAGATCGGGCATTGATCATCGACGAACCGATCTTGGCGTCTTTCGCCCAGATCGGCACGAGTCCCCAATGAAACGCACGAACTGCCATCCGCACGTCGCCGGAGTCGGCGGACCCGTCAGCGACGACTGCGAGCACATCGTTGGTCGGGGCGACATTGAAGTTGGAAGGGAGTTCTGGACCGCCGTCGGCGGGAGGCTCGAACGAGGCACCGAAATAGTTGGCGACATCCTCGGCTGAATTGGTCGAGACGAAACGTCCACACATGATCGCAACGGTACTGAATGAGATCCCGACACGAACGGCGATGCCGGGTCGCGCTAGCGTTCTGACGCTTCGTCAGATTCCGCAACCGAAGGGGAAACATATGACCGAATTGGGTTTCAAACCGTTCGATGCAGACAACCACTACTACGAGGCGACAGACGCCTTCACCCGTCACATCGACCCGAAGATGGCCCAGCGGTGCATGCAGTGGGTTGAACTCGGCGGCAAGCAGCGACTGCTGGTGGGCGGCAAGGTCAACAAGTTCATCCCCAATCCGACATTCGATCCGGTTTCCAAACCAGGTGCCCTCGACGCCTATTTCCGGGGAAAGGTGGCCGGTGGCGACCTGCGCCAGATGTTCGGCGAACTCGACCCGATCAGCCCGGCGTACCGCAACCGTGATGCCCGTCTGGCGATGATGCGCGAGCAGGGCCTCGACGCTGCTCTGTTCTTCCCCACGCTCGCTGTCGGGATGGAAGAGTCGTTGCGCGACGACATCCCGGCGCTGCTCGCGGCGTTCCGGGCCTTCAACCGGTGGCTCGACGACGACTGGGGATTCGACTACCAGCACGCGATCTACGCCGCGCCTTACATCACCCTCGCCGACCCCCAGTGGGCGCTCGACGAATTGAACTGGGCAATCGGACGCGGGGTCAAGGTGATCGTGATGCGCACCGCTCCGGCGCTCGCGCCGCGAGGCCTCACCCGCTCCCCCGGCGATGCTGTGTTCGACCCGTTCTGGGCTCGGGCCGCAGAGGCCAACGTGGTCGTCGCATTCCACTCGGGTGATGCCGGCTACGGCAAGTACCTCGACGACTGGGAGCCCAACGGCGACTTCCAGGCATTTCAGTTTTCTGCATTGCGAACGATGACGGGTGACCGGGCGCCGTTCGACATGTTTGCCGTGTTGGTCTGCCACGGAGTCTTCAGCCGCCATCCAGCACTGCGCTGCGCCAGCATCGAAGCCGGCAGCGAGTGGGTGCTCCCGCTGATGAAGAAGTTCAAGAAGGCGTATTCGCAGAACCCGGGCATGTTCAAGGTGGATCCGATCCAGCAGTTCCGCGACCAGGTGTGGGTGGCGCCGTTCTACGAGGACGACATGCGCAGTCTGGCCAACGCGATCGGTTCGGATCGGGTGCTGTTTGGCAGTGACTTCCCTCACGCCGAAGGCCTCGCCGATCCGAATGCTTTCGTCAACGACTTGCACGGGTTCGACAGCGGCGAGGTGAAGCAGATCATGCGCACCAACGCCTACGACCTGATCGGAGCGTCGGCGTGACGATGCCCGAACTCGGCCCCAACGGTCTCGGCGTGATCGAGACCATGATGGGATTCCCCGACCCCGACCCGCGACGGCTCTACGAGTTCTTCCGTCCGAACATCAAAGATGTCGAGAGCAAGGAGACGATGTTCCCGGTCGAGTACTTGTTCAAGGGCAACGTCCCGAGCGCGATGCCCGAGACGCTGGATCCGGTCGAGGTCGCGATCAACACCATGGACCACTTCGGCATCGAACGATCGATGATCGGCGTCGAAGGCGAGGTCGGCCAACGGGCCCTTCGCGAGTTCCCCGATCGGTTCATCGGCTCGGTGTCGGCAGATCCGAACAACGGCGTCGACGAGGTCCGCAAAATCCGGCGGATGTACGAGGAGTTCAATATCCGCTCGGTCGGCGGGTTCGCTGCCGGCTGTCATCCGCAGGTTCCACTCGACCATGCCCGCTGGTATCCGATCTACTCGGTCTGTGCGGAGCTCGGGATACCGATCTTCACCTGCGCCGGCATCCCCGGGCCACGGCTGCCGAGCATGTGTCAGAAGGTCGAGCTGCTCGACATCGTCTGCTATGACTTCCCTGAACTGAAAATCGTCACCCGCCACGGCTGCGAGCCGTGGACCGAACTCGCCGTGAAGTTGATGCTGAAGTGGCCGAACTTGTACTACAGCACGAGTGCCTTCGCCCCGCAGCACTACAACCAGCGGATCATCGACTATGCCAATACCCGAGGCGCGGACAAGATCATCTATGCCGGTTACTGGCCAATGGGCCTGTCGTACGAGCGAATCATGGGCGACATGCCGAACGTGCCGTTCAAGGACCACGTGTGGCCGAAGTTCCTCCGCGAGAATGCGCTGCGTGTCCTCGGTTTGAGCTAAAGGTGGCGCTCTCGCGCGTGGCGCGGTGACTGGAACCACCATTGTGTCAGCCGTAAGGTGACCGCGCGGGCGGAGCGGGCATCACCAGATCGAGGACACAGACATGGGCACACCACGCTCGAAGCAGGGCGCGCGTCGGAGCGCGACCACAACGATCACAACCGCCGGATTGATCGGAGCGATGTTGCTGTCCAGCTGCATCGACTCGGCAACCAGCAAATCAGCCGAAACCACACTCGTGCCTCTTGTTGCACCAGCGTTCGTCACGCTTGCCCCGGCGACATCGACGACGCTCGTCCCCGATGCGACGACCACCACGGTCCCACCGAACGTGAACCCCGGCGCCACGGTGGCCCCGACACCGACGATCAGCGCCGTCGAATCGCCCGCCACGACCGCGGGCGCGAGCGATTCCACGACTGCTAATGGGTCCTATACGGTCGCTGCTCACGACACCGTCTACGGCATCGCTCGCGCACACGGCATCACCGCCGACGAGCTGGCGACGCTCAACGGCTGGAGCGATGGAGCAACCCACGGCATCTTTCCCGGCGACAAGGTCAAGGTGCCGGATGCGACGACTGCGGCCGCTGCGACGACGGTGGCCGAATCCCCCTCGACGACGACCACGGTCAAGTCCACCGCCACCACCTCGACCGTTTCTGTCGGCAGCGGTGGCACGTACGTCATCAAGGCCAACGACTATCTGTCGCTGATCGCCAAGAACACCGGCACCACCGTTGATGGGATCATCTCGGCCAATGGCTGGAGCGACGGCGTCGAACACTTGCTGATCCCGGGCGACACGATCAAGTTGCCGGCCAAATCCAGCTGAGTTCGACCAAATCAGGCTGAATCCCGCCAAATTCGGCTGACTCCATCCGCACATCGGCGCCGGTGGTGAGATTGATGTCGATGATCGGACATGACACAGCGGGTTCGGTCGGCCGCGGGGCGCATGACACGGAGGCTGTTGCGGGCGAGACGAGCGTGGACGATTTGTAGGAGTGGACCGAAGCATCGGCGTTGCACGTCGCACCGAAGACAACGGTCTCCGGGACGTGGAGCTGGCCGGGCCGACGCCCGTGGCGTGGGCTCGGACGATGCCGACGAACTCATACGAACGCCACTGTCTCGATGCACGAGATCGCCTTGTTCGGCTCAACGGAGAGCTCGATACTCGTCCACGGTTCACGGTCCGCAATGGCCTTCTCGGTGAACGGATATGCGCTATCCGTGGCGAGTTTCGAAGAGAGTTGTCACGGTGCGTCAACCGAATCAAGCCGATCCAGAGGAATGCTGGACCGACGACGATTCAGAGACTGCCGGCGGTCTCGATCGCTGTGACTTCGATCGACGAGTAAGGGAGGTGGCTGAAGAACGAGTCAGCCTGCGACGCCAACTTTCGAATAGCGAGATAGTTGGCGCCACCACCGACGACAGCGCCGATGCCGAGCGGTAGCGCTGTGCCGAGTGCGATCGCACCCCGACGAGTCCCGTAGCGACGCACGAGAAGTCGGCTCATCGTGTTGTTCATCGCTCGCACGGTGGCGAGCGACAGTCGGCTGGGACTCACCTCGCCGACGCTGACTCCGCCACCGATGCCGGCGCCGAGTTGGTTGGCAACCCCGCTCAGTCCTTGCCGCGCCGTGCTCCCGAAGATCAACACCGCCAGTACCCACGCCTGTCGCTCTTCGACGGTGGGTGTCGGGCGCCCGTGCAATGCTGCGATCGTCATGATCAAATCGCCGGACCGAGCGGTGAACCATGACAGTTCGGCGGTCGCCGTCATCATCGTCGCCGCCGTCCCGACCGCAGGTGCCGCTGCGGCGAGGCCGGCGGCCGCACCGATCGCGCCCAGTTCTCTCGAGAACGCCTTCGACAACGTCAGGATCTTTTCCGGTCGCAGATCGCCGGGCAGTGCGTTGGCCCGCGCCACCGCAGCGTCCCAGCGCGAGCTGGTCGCGGTCTCGATCCCGGCCAGCAGCGCCTTGCTGATCGCCTCGGTGTCCATCGAGGCCCACCGCTTCGAGAGCTGTTCGGCCAGCCGGGGCGGAACTCGGAACGGACGTCTCTGAGTGGCCACACACCTTTGTACCACCCATCCGCAAGGGAGTCAGGCGCGACAGCCGAGACACCTCGGTAGCTCGGCCGATGTCACGCGTCCGGCAGCGATTCCGCGTATTCGATGCCGCGTCGAACCCACGTGGCGAGATCTCGCTTGGTTCGGACGGCATCGGCGGCCACATGGACCCAGCCCCGCATCGTCCGAGTTCCCATGTCGATCGACTCGGCAGCGGTGGTTGCGATCACGCTGTCCATCGTGGCCGGGTCGACCCGCACCAACAATCCCCCACGGCTACTCGCAGCGACAGCCATTTTGTCGCCAATCATGAACGACAGCCCACCGAACATCTTGCGTTCGCTCACGTCGGATTGCTCGATCAACACCTGTCGGACCCGTTCGGCCAAGATCACGTCGAATGCCACGACGAGACCGTACGCCTTGTCACGACGGCTTCCGACACCGAACGAGGTTGTCGAGCCAAAGATCACGACTGGAACTGTCAATGCAACAGACTCACCAATTTGGTGCCCGATCGATAGGTAGTGCAGTTTTGGTCACGCTGTTCCTGTCGGCGTGTGGCTCGAACGCGACGTCGTCTGGCGCGACGACCATTTCCCCACTGGCGATGTCAACCACTGTGGCCACAATGACGCCGACCTCGCAGGCAGCGGTGACGCCATCGTCGACACTGCTGACCGAGTCACCGACGACCACACCACCAACCGCATCGCCGATCACATCACCGACGCCGCCGGCTTCCACAGCGCCCGCCGGACCCCCGATGTTCGATCCGAAATTGGTCGGAAGCAACCTGACGTTGGCGAACTTCATCGTCACGGTCACGGTCGGGAACACCAACGACGGTCACCTGAACGAGTCGGTCGCGACGTCCGGATACATCAGTGATCCTCTCGCCACGTTCGAGTTGGCGACGTACTCGTACGACGGCGCCGCCGATTCAGCACGCAGCTTCTTCATCGGCGAACGCGCATACGAGGAGACGTTGACCGGAGACTGGTACCTCGACCAGACCACGAATCCGCCGTCCGTCGACCGACTCGATCTGCGGTCGGGCATCGTTGGCGGAGTGTTGACCGCCGACTTCGATGGCGAAGCCGTGATCGCCGGCATCCCTGCCGACCACTTCGTGTTCGACGAAACCGATCTGGCCGTCTTCTCGTCCTACTCCCCCGAAAAGCCGAGTCCCGCCGTCGAGGGAGACTTCTACCTCGCCCGCGACGGCAACTTCGTGGTGGCGGCTCATTCGAAGGAGACGTCCGCCAACCACATGTACGAGGTGACCGAAGCGCTGTCGTCGATCGGCGAGCTCGCAGCGATCGCCCTGCCGGACGATCTCGTGCCAATGGACGAGGTTCTCGACCTCGGCATCGAACTTGGCGGACTGCTTCCGCCCGACTCGACGTTGACCACGTTCACTCGCTACGAGAACGGCATCGGGATCGACCTCTACACCTACAGAACCTCGGTCCGGAGCAATGAAGACTTCCTGAGCTTCTTCCGGTCGCTTCCGCCCACGAACGGGTGGACGGTGACCCATATCGGCCACATCGGCACCCACCTCCAGCCGGTCAACTGCGAAACTGCGATCGACTGTGTCATCCTCACCAAGGGCGGCGAGCAGATCGTGGTGTCCTATCGAGGCGGCATCAACCTCGAATACGACCACGAGCACGTCTTCTCGGCGGCATAGGCACCGCCCGATCGACCGAGCGCGACCTGCTCCCCCTTCACCCGGCGATCAGCTTCACGGTGCACTCACCCAACTGTGCAGTGTCTGGTAGTAGTTCACGCGCTGATACACGTCGGGATTCGCCGCGTTGTGGCGACTCATGCTGCCACGAAGCTGCCGCACGCTGGCGTAGTTGCGCTGGTGCATCCACGCCTTGACCCAGGCCAGCATCACCGCGATGTGCTCGGGGCCGTTGCGGATCAGAGCGCTCGTACGATGACAGCAGCACGGCCAGCGGAACCGAGATCTCGGCGCGGATGTCTTCGACGAGCTCCAGATATCGCCGCTCGACCGCGTCGCCCGTGTGGTGCGGGTGGACCACGAGATCGTAGAGATTCAGCTCGATCGCATCGGCGCCGGCGTCGGCAAGGTGCCGGGCGTACCGCACCCACCCGCCGGGACTGATCCCGTTGATACTGGCGACGTGAGATAACGGATGAGGTGAGGAACATCGATCGACTCCTGGGAGAGGTCGGGGCGATCTTCGTTCCGCGTGACGGGCCACCTTCCTCGTCAGGGCCCCGACGGTTTCGGTCATCAGCTCGAGCGGAGCAGGTGACTCCATGGTCGCAGCGATAGCGATCGCTCTGGGTCGCGGCGAATCGCTCGTGGAAGTGGGGCGATTCGGCGTTGCCGCCGGTACGGCAGCGGTGTTGGCGAACAGCACCGGTCTCTGCTGTCGCAGCGATGTCGAACGACTGCTAC
>JBDSDH010000034.1:0-11711 GCA_039920665.1 Ilumatobacteraceae bacterium | reverse complement strand
TTCGGATGAGCGTGCAAAACGGGTGACCGATCGAGGTATCGCTGGATGGCCGACCCACCCGGATGACCACCGAGGAGGATGTCGTAGAACGCTGGATTGTTGCTCGAGAAGCGAGCGCTGATCAGGTTGGGATGGCCGAACATCACCACGGCGGCGGCGAACTCGTTGGTGAAGACCGCTGCTGCCGACGTGAGGTAGCCGCCGTAGGACCCGCCGACGACACCGGCCGGCCGGTCACCGACCAGGCCGGAGCGCCGACACATCCGCAGACCGGCGACCACATCCTCGAGCTCGGCGCCGGCGGGATCGCCAAGATTTGCCTGGGAAAAGCGCTGTCCCCTGCCGACGCTGCCACGCGGGTTGGGCAGGATCACGGCGTAGCCCGCACCTGCGAGTTGCACCGCGCCGAACGGCACGGCCGAGGTCCACAAGTTCGCAGGACCACCGTGGATCATCATGATCGGACTGCACTCTGCACCGGGCCGACCCTCGGGCAGGACGAGCAGTCCGCCGATTTCGAGGCCATCCGATGACGCCCAGCGAATGGTCTCGATGGTCACCGGGGCGGGCGCGTCGTCCAGCCCATCGACGAACGCGCCGTCCGCCGTCGACCAACAGCCGTCATCTGTTCGCACGGTGACTCGGGGGGCGGAACCACTGCGGTGCAGCACCGCAGCCGTGACTGCGCTGCCCTGTCCACGAGCGACCTCACGACGAATCTGTCCGTCCTGCTCGCAGGAGAGCAGCGAGCCTGCATCGTCGACGATGCCGATCACCGACGCCGTGCCCTGCCAACCGCTGAAATGCAGCGAGGCGTCGTCGATCCAGTCGTAGGCGACCACGTCGATGCCGGGCAACGACCACTCGGTCGTCGATCCGTCGTCGAGATCGATCAGCCGGGCATCACCGGCGACGTGTCCACGGTCGCTCGACCAGCCTTCGACGAACGCCACCCGGCGGCCGTCCGGCGACACCGACGGCCGGGCGATCTGCCATGCCGGAACATGCAGGACGTGCTCACTTCCATCGGCCCGGAATCGGACCAATCGCGATCGGTACCAGCCCGACTCACTGGCGTCGTCCGACACGATCGCGACGACACGGTCGTTCGAACGGCTTGCGATTTCCCAGATCGTCGACGTGCCGGTTTCGCGCACGCTGCATCGACGGTCCGCGATCGAGAGATCCAGCAGTCGCCGCCGACTGTCATCCGGGCGCTGGACCCTGACCTCGCCGATGTCGGCCCTGGTCGATCCTGCGCCGACTGCGGTGTCGCTCGAGTCCGGAGCGACCAGCAGCACCATCCGATTTTCGTCGATCCAGATCAGGTCCTCGACCCGCCACCCGGCCGGGATTGCGATCGGCTCGAGGTCGCCACTGGAGAGGTCGCAGATCCGGAGGTGGGCGGAGGTTCGAGAGCCGTTCTCGGCCTGAGCGCCGGTGATCGCTGCGGACTCGGTGATCGACGCGATCCGACCGCCGGTCGGCGACCAGCGTGGCAGTCGTTCGTCACGATGCTGGTCGCCACTGCTTGCCGCACCGGCACGGTCGATGCCAGCGATTTCCACCACTGACCGACCTGCTGGCGTGGTCACGACGAACGCAACCCGACCCTCACACGACACGACCGGTTCGCTCGGCGTGGGCGGCCGTCCTTGCACCGGACAGGCGACGGCCTGGATGGAGACATGTGACATTGCACCGATCGTAGTCGGCTCATCGGGTGCTGTCGAGACTCCGGAATCGACTCCGAGACCTGCTGCCGACGCGGGTGACCAATGGCCGATCACCAGTTGAACATCGTTCCGTCTTCGAGCCGGTTGACAGGCAGGTACGCCGGCTCGTACGGATACTTGGCCGCGAGCAGGTCGTCGTAGTCGACCCCGAGACCGGGTGCATTGCCGGGATGGAGGTAGCCGTCCGCGAACGTGTATTGGTGCGGGAAGACGGCGTCGGTTTCGGGCGTGTGGCGCATGTATTCCTGGATGCCGAAGTTCGGAACCCACAGGTCGAAATGCAGCGCTGCTGCCATCGCGACCGGGGACAGGTCGGTCGCCCCATGCGAACCGGTTCGGACGAAATGCAGTTCGGCGATTGCCGCCGCCTTGCGGAGATGGGTGATCCCACCGCCGTGGGCAACGGTCATCCGCAGGTAGTCGATCAGTTGGTCCTGCAGCAGCGTGGTTGCATCGTGGATGCTGTTGAACACCTCACCGACCGCGAGCGGGGTCGTGGTGTGCCGGCGGATCAACCGGAAGCCCTCCTGGTTGTCCGCGGCGACGAGGTCCTCCAGCCAGAACAACCGATACGGCTCGACATCACGTCCGAGGCGAGCCGCCTCGATCGGCATCAGTCGGTGGTGCGCGTCGTGGAGCAGATCCACGTCGTCGCCGTATTCGGCCCGAACTCGTTCGAACAGTTTCGGCGTCTGGCGGAGATAGCGCCCCGGCGAAAATGTCGACTCCACGGGGCGGCCGCGCTCAGCCGGCTCGTAGAACAGTTGACCGCGGCCAACGCCGTAACTGTGCGGGATCCCCTCGATGCCGGCCTGGACCCGCACCGCCCGGTAGCCCAGATCGAGATAGCGGCCGACCTCGTCGACCGCCTCGCCGACATCCGCGCCGCTCGCGTGGCCGTAGACGAGCACGCCGTTGCGGCTCGCTCCCCCGAGTAGGTCGAACACCGGTCGATCGAGCACTTTGCCCTTGATGTCCCACAATGCCGTGTCGACTGCGCTGATCGCCGACATCGTCACCGGACCTCGGCGCCAGTACGCACCCCGATACAGGTACTGCCAGATGTCCTCGATCTGATCTGGTGAGCGACCGACAAGACAGGGCAGGACGTGATCGCGTAGATACGACGCAACCGCCAACTCTCGACCGTTGAGGGTGGCATCGCCGAGACCGAACACGCCCTCGTCGGTCTGCAATCGAAGCGTCACGAAGTTACGTCCAGGCGAGGTGATCAGCACCTCTCCACCGTTGATCTTCATCGAACGACCTCCTCAGTTCCGACCTCGTCAGAGCCGATTTCGTCAGAGCCGATTTCGACGATGCCCTTGAGCGTCGTACCGGGCGACGCGCCCCACTCGGGGAGGTCGACCGGGAGGCGATCGAGCGTGCTCCGGTTGGTGATCCAGTTGGTGCCACCGATCGATCCGGATTCGATCAGGTCGAGCAGCGGCGACCATTCGGCTGCCAGCGCGTTGCGCGAGGCGAGCACCGTGATCTCGCGACGATGCAGCGTTGGGTTGTCGAACGTGATCGATCCTGTCGTGTGCCCGACAAGAACCAACGAGCCGGCGAAACCGACCAAACCGAGCGACGACTCCATCGACTGCCGATTACCGGTCGCATCGAAGACGACGGCCGGGAGGTGGCCGTCGCCGATCTCGGCAAGACGTTCGGCCAGGCCGTCGCCGGGGGCGACGGCCTCGACGGCCATGATCCGCGCCGCGGTGTCACGTCGGAGCGAACTGGTGTCGGTAATCGCAACCCGTACCCCGGCAGCGAGCAGAACCTGACCAACGGCGAGACCGATCGGGCCGGCACCGACGACGAGCGCGAACTGGCCTCGCTTGACGGCCGAGCGCTGGACGGCGTGGAACCCGATGCCGAGTGTCTCGACCAGTGCGAGTGCGTCGAAATCGAGTCCCGGTCGACCGAACAGTGCCGTTGCAGGAACGATCAGTCGCTCCCTCAGACCTCCGTCGACCGTGACTCCGAGCACGTCGAGTCGTTCGCAGCAGTTCATCCGTCCGATCCGGCACGGCCCACAGGCTCCGCACGGCAGATACGGAAGCACCGCGCACGCATCGCCGGTTCGCACGTTGTCGACATCTCGACCGACCTCGAGCACTTCGACCGCGAGTTCGTGGCCGAGCACGCGGGGGTAGCTGAAGAAGTTCTGATTGCCGGCGAACGCGTGGTAATCGGTTCCGCACAGGCCGACCCGACGGGCCGCGACGAGTACCTCACCCGGTCCGGGAGCCGGTGGTTCGGCCTGATCGGCGAGGACCAGCTCACCCGGTCGCTCCAACATGACAGCTCTCATCGATGCGTCCTTTCCATGATCGCGCCACGATGGCCGATCGTCATTGCCGCCCGTCGATGGCCTGCGGTAATCGCCGTCACGGGATCGTCGCCACCCAGGCGAGCCGCGACGTACGCGGCGTCGAAACTGTCGCCGGCCCCGGTGGTGTCGACGACATGCTCGACCCGCACCGTTTCGATCATCACCTGTTGATCGGCCCAGCTGGCAGCGGTCGGCGCACTTCCGGCGGTGACCACCGCCTCGGACGCACCGAGAGCACGAAGGTGTCCGGCGAAGGACCGTTGATCATCTGCGCCCTGGAGCGCGATGCCGTCGTCGAGCGAGGCCAGCACCACTGCCGCTGCTGCGCACATCCGCTGCAACGATCCGTACGCCTCGCTGACCGACCACAACGACGCGCGGTGGTTCGGGTCGTAGACCACTGTCGTGCCGTTTCGGCGGGCCGCCTCCGCATATTCCGACAGCGCCGAACGGCCGACGTCGTCCAAGACGGCCAACGTGATGCCGCTGATCATCAACGTGTCGACGAGATCGGGCGAGGGCAAGTGCAGCGGCCGTTCGCCGGACAGCATCGATCGGGCCGGGCTGCCGCTGCGCCAGTAGGTGAACGATCGCTCGCCGGATGCGTCCGTGGTGATCATGTACGCGCCGACGACGCCACCGCGAACGACATCGACACCGCTCATGTCGATTCCCTCGGTAGTGCCGTATTCGAGCAGTTCGGCGCTGAATCTGTCGTCGCCGACAGCGGTCAGCAACTGCACGGCCACGTCGGGATCCTCGCGTTTGAGGTGGACCGCCACGTTCAATGCATCGCCACCGAATCGACGCCGGATGACGCCCGTCGTGACCTCGTCCAGTTCGAGCATCGGTTCACCCACAACCACAACCGAACTCACAGCGACCACCTCGCGAACTGACGCGCCCGGGCCGAGATCGCAGCCCAGTCCTGGGTCTCGACCAACTTCGCTGGGCACGCGAAGCTGCCGCCGACGGCGAGGACGGCAGCGAGGGCGAGGTAGCGGCCGACGTCGTCCGCAGCGAGGCCACCGGTCGGGACGAAGCTGACCGCACCACCCATCACCGACGCCATTGCGTCGATCATCGCGATGCCACCGAGCAGAGCCGCCGGATACAGCTTGACCGTGCTGTGCCCGCGACGGAGAGCTTCGAGCGCCTCCGAGACCGTTGCGATACCGGGCAGAAACGGGATCGGCGAACGTGCTGCCGTTCGGTAGAGGTCCGTCGTCGTGCCTGGCGACACGATGAACTGCGCGCCGGCGTCCACCGCCGCATGCCAATGAGCAGCGGTTCGGACGGTGCCGGCTCCGACGACGGCAGCCGGGACTTCGCGACGAACCGCCTCGATCGCGTCCAGCGCGACCGGTGTCCGCATCACGATCTCGACGATTGCAAGACCTCCGTCGACAAGCGCCTGCACTGCGTGGATCGTGGCTGCGACATCGTGCACCTCGATCACGGGCACGACGCGCTGCGAACCGAAGAGCGCGGCGATGGACGATCGTTCGGCACTCATCGGGAGTCGCTCACGCCTCTGTCACGCCAGACTGCGGACGCACGCCGGCGAACAGCGCTGACCAGTTCACCACGCGGGTCGAGCGCTCCGAACACCGCGGCGTCGAGCAGGATCCGATCGACGACGATCTCGTGATTGTCGAAACCATCGCCGACCATCTCACGCAGTCGCGTGGCTTGCGGATCGGCGACACCGAGTTCGGTCGCAGACGGTCCGACGAGGCACCACATCCACAGGGCGAACACCGTTGCAATGCCACTGATGTCGAGCCCCGCAGCGAGCCGATCGCCCGCGACCGGCATCAACCGCTGAGCAAGCTTCAACGAGCCGTCACCGGCGACCTTGCGCGTCGTGTAGCCGAGCGCCGGGTCGGCGAAGCGTTCGATCGTGGTCGCGATGTACGACGCGAGGTCGACCCCGCGCGGGGCAACGACGGTCGGCACGATCTCGTCATCGAGCAATCCACCGACGAACGCGGCAACCTGTGGGTGGGCGAACGCTTGACTCACCGTCGCCAGACCACGGGTCAACCCCGCGTACGCAATCGCCGAGTGAGCGCCGTTGAGCACGCGCAGCTTGAGCTGTTCGTAGCGTTCGACGTCGTCGACCACCTCGGCGCCCGCCGCCTCCCATCCGCTCAGATCGACTCCCGGCTGACGCTCGATGACCCATTGCGAGAACGGTTCGACGACGACCGGCCATGCGTCGACGAGCCCGGTGAGCCGGGTGCTCATCGCTCGGTCGTCGTCGGTGGTCGTGGGCACCATCCGGTCGACCATCGTCGAGCAGAACGCCACCGTGTCGGCGACCCAGTCCCCGAGCCGGGGATCCGTCGCTGTTGCCATCTCGACGATGACGGCTCGGGCGAGTTGCCCGTTGGCCACGATGTTGTCGCACGGCACGATGGCGAAGGGCGGGACACGCCGCTGTCGACGGCGCGCCAGTGCCGAGGCGATCAGACCCGGCATCGTCATCGGCTGGTCCGGATTCTGCTGATCATGACGGACGCTTGGAAGCGACCGATCCAGTGTTCGAGACTCACCATCGAAGCAGTAGCCGGCTTCGGTGACCGTGGTCGTCACGACGGTGATCGCCGGGTCGGCCAGCCGTTCGACCGCGGCCTGTGGATCTTGGGCCGCAACGAGGATCTCGCGGATCGAACCAATCACGGTCGCGGTTGCCGTGTTGCCCTGCCGTTCGACGCATGTGTACAGATTGTCTTGTTCGGCGAGCGCGTCGCGCAGCGATGCACTGCGCATCGAGATCGCACAGATCGCAGCGTTCGGATGCCCGAGCGCGAGCGCGCGATCTGCGAACACGGCCTGGTGTCCACGATGGAACACCCCGGGTCCGATGTGGGCATGGCCGATCGCGGCGTGGTCGAGGTCATAGCCGGGAACTGCAACCCCACGTCGGCCGAGTTCGGCAAGCGATGCGCGCCCGAGCGATCTCGACTCCGTAGGTGCCATGTCACACGGTACCATTCCCGTTCGGCGTGCGCCATCACTGGGTCGGGCGCAAAGGTCCAGGTAGCGTTCAGAAATGGCAACGATCGTCCGTGCAGAGGTACGTCTCGTCAATCTGCGGCCGCTGACGGAACGCACGGACGCGATCCAGTCGTTCGTCAGCCAAGAGACCCCCATCGTCACACTCCACGACTCCGACGGCGCCGTGGGCACGGGGTACACCTACACGATCGGTGCGGGTGGGTCGGCGATCGTCGCGCTGTTGCGAGATCACTTCCTCCCCCAGGTGATCGGACGTGACGCCGACGTCATCGAGCGAATCTGGCGTGATCTGTTGTTCTCGGCGCATGCGTTGACGGTCGGTCCGGTCGTATCGCTGTCGCTGGCAGCAATCGACACCGCCTTGTGGGATCTGCGGTCCTGCCGGGCGGCGATGCCGATCACCACGCTGCTCGGCGGAGCGCACGAGTCACTCCCGATGTACTCCACCGAAGGCGGCTGGTTGCATCTGTCCACCGAGCAGATCGTCGCTGACGCGATCGAGATGCAATCCATCGGTTTCTCCGGAGCGAAGGTGAAAGTCGGGCGTCCGAGCGGCCGCGAAGACTTCGAGCGTCTCGCTGCAGTTCGCACCGCGGTCGGTGACGACTTCGAGTTGATGGTCGATGCAAACCAGGGTCTGCGTGCCGACCAGGCGAGCCGCCGGGCGAAGCTGTTCGAGCCGCTCGACCTCGGCTGGATCGAAGAGCCGCTCGTCGCGGACGACGTGGCCGGACACGCCCGACTCGCTGCAGGATGCTCGACCCCGATCGCCGTCGGTGAATCGCTCTACAGCGTCGCTCAGTTCCGCGAGTATCTCGAGGCCGGCGCATGCTCGATCGTCCAGGTCGACGTCGCCCGTATCGGTGGCATCACCCCGTGGATCAAGGTCGCCCATCTTGCAGAGGCGTTCGGCGTGGGTGTTGCACCGCACTTCCTGATGGAACTGCACGTGCAACTCTCGTGCGCCATTCCGAACGGCATCTGGGTCGAGTACATCCCACAACTCGACCCGATCACGACGAGTCGGCTCGACCTGAGGGCCGGGCGGGCCCACCCGGCAACGACGCCAGGTCTCGGCATCAGTTGGGATTGGGAGCGGATCGACGCGATGGCATCGCACGACACGATCGTGCTCGGGTCCTGCGACGCGGTTGGATCGAAGGAAGACCAGGCTCGATAGCACTCACCAATTCCTGGCCTGCTTCTTCGGCGAACCCCTCGAGCCCGTCCAGGCCAACTGGCCGTCCTTCTCGGTCCAACGAGCCGTCATCCGTGTGCCGGTCGCGTCGTCGCCCATGGTGAGCACCAGTCCGTCTCGATCGAAGAGCAGTGGCGCCGTCCCCGGTCGTTCCGGCAGTGTCCGGCATCGACTCGCTGATCGGAGAGAACCGGGTGCGTGTTTCGTGCGCGCCGCGCTTGCGTGGCCACCGCAGATCATGTCCCATCGCTGCGACTTGTCAACTCGGTGATGATCCGTTCAGCGCCGGACCGATGTCGGTGCTCGACGTAGATGCGGGCGGCTGGCAGACCGCCGACGATCCAGCGCCGCGCCGAACTTTCAGCGAACGTCGCCCGGATCCGCTGCTCCCGCAGCCCGTGCACGATGAGAGGTGCCTGCCAGAGCGCGACAGTCGCGACCCACACGACCTCGTCAGGCTCGGGTTCCGCCTCCTCGGCTGGGCGGTACAGGCGAAACGTACGGCGCAGGAATCTCACCGGAGTATTGTGCCGGAGTTGTCCGGCCATGGAACGGTGTCCGTTACTCCGGTCGGTGCCTGACGAGCGTGAAGACGACGTCATCGGCAGCATGCGCAATGGATCGAGCGAGTTGGTTCGCGATGTCGCCGAGATCGTTGTCGCGGACAGCGAGCGCCAGCTTCGAGATTCGGTCGATGCCCACGTCGATATGGGTCCGGCCCTGTTCGATGAGCCCGTCGGTGTAGGCGATGAGCAAGGTACCCGGTTCGAACGATGCTCGTCCGACGATCACAGGACGGCCACCGAGGCCGAGCACTGGCCGCCGGCCGCCTTCGAGAAGGGTGCGTTGCCCGAACGAGTCGATGAGCAGCCCTGGCGGGTGCCCGGCCGAGATGTAAACGACCTCGTGAGCCTGAGTGTCGACGATGTGCACTGACGCTGTGGCAATGAAATCGCAGTCTGGCCGACCGAGTGACTTCTCGACGTCGTCGAACAGTGTTTCGAGGCGGTCGCAGTTGAGCCGGACCAGCGCGTTGACCGCACCCCGGATCTGCGTCATCGTCGCGGCCGCGTCGAGGCCGTGACCACAGACGTCGCCGACGATGATTGCCGTTCGACTCGGGCTGAGCGGAATGACGTCGTACCAATCGCCGCCGAATCCGAGTTGGTTGTTCGCAGGCAGGTACATCGCTTCGATGTCGAGCCCCTGGATCATTGGAACCGTTCCGAGCAACGCATCTTGTAGCGAACGAAGGAACCGAGAGCGAGCATCGCCGAGGATGCTGCGGTCGAGCGCTTGTGAGCACATCTCGGCCACCGTCTTGATGATTGACAGGACCATCGGTGTGAATTGGATGGGTGTTGACCAACCCACGCCGAACGCACCGACGATCGTTCCATCCGCACGACGCAGCGGGAGTGACGCCGTTGCTTGCAGGCCAGCAGCGCAGGTGTCGTCCACAAGGTGGGCGTAGCGAGCCTCGACTTCGGCCAGGTTCTGCAGTAGAACGGGTTGACCGTGTGTGATCGAATCGCTGAGCGGAGTGTTCTCACCGAGAGGCAACGTGGCGTACCGTTCCGCCATTCCGGACGGCAACCCGCGTGCATGATCAACCCGAATGCGGGTGCCTCCCTCCTCCACCACGGCCACATTCGCAAACGTCGCTGCCAACGCTGCTGCGCCGAGCCGGGTGATGGTGGAGGACACCTCTGTCGTAGTCGTCGCCACCGCGAGACCGTGTGCCAACTCCGCGAGGTGATTGGCTCGTTCGACCATCCGGTCACGTACCTTCAACTCATCCTGAAGCTCGCCTGCCAAACGGTTCGAGGCTGCCAAGGCTGCCCGCAGCTGGATCTCGGTGCTGGCGCCTGCCGCCAACGTGGCGAGTAGTTGGAGATCGGTCGCTGCCCACTGCCGGGGATGATCATCGACAGCGCAGAGGGTGCCGAGCACATGGCCGGCCCGGTCTCGGAGTGGATGACCAGCCCACGCCACGACACCCATTGATTCGACCGCTGGATTGTGCATGGTCCGAGCATCGGTGCGCGCGTCCGACACAGAAAACGGGCCGTCATCCTCGATCACGTATTGGCAGAACGACTTCGCAATCTCACTCTGCCGTATGCCCACGACACCGAAAGCGCTCTTCCAAAACGAGCGGCGATCGTCGACAATTGTCAAGAAGCTCCAACGCAGGCCGAGCAACGCTGCGACCAGATCGGTGATCTGGTCAAATGATGAATCCGGGGGTGTATCCATCAGCCCGGTCGCATCCACAGCAGCCAACCGGGCTGGGTCGTCGCTGCTCGCCGCCCGCAGATCGTCCATACGAGACTGCAACATACCTCGCTCCGGATCGGCATCGTTCGCCCCGTGGCAGAGTGCGATCAGTTCGGACCGGTGGTTGGCGTTCGACCAATCGCCGGACCCAGAGGTCCGGCGATTCTGAAGGCCGATCAGTTGTGCGCTGCAGCCAGCGTCTTCACTTCTGCCTGCGTTGACTTGATCTGGGCCAGTTGACGGCGGATCAGGTCAGCAAGTTCGGGCGACAGGTCCATTTCGAGAGCCTTGTCGTACTCATTGACGGCGTGTTCCTCACCTTGCTCGGCGACATCGATCACACCTTTCGGGCTCGATCCGGTCACCGCGTCCTTCAATGACATCCACCCGCGATGGATGGTCGCTGCAAGCGACCCGTCGTCGTCGATGTCGTCTCCGTACTTCGCCGCCAGAACCTCGAGTTCGGCATACATCGCCTTGCGTTGCTCGCTGAACTCACGAAATTTCGGTGCCAGTGTCGCGCCGTCGCCATCGGAAAGTTTTTCTGCTGCGTCGGCAAACCCTTTTCGGCCGTCCTCCAGCGTCTCCATCAAATCTTTCGTGACCTTTGCATCCGTTGACATGACCATCTCCGTTTCTTGTTTCACAGCCGCACCCAGTTCTCAATGAGCAGGACAGGGCCCGGCAAGCTCGTCCGGTGCCTGCCCGGGACACAACCGTTCCAACCTGCCTGCGCGAAAATTCTCTCTCCGTCCGTCGCACGGACGGGTGCCCGGACGTCGACGATGAACGCAGCCAAGAACAACGCCGGCTTCGTCGATGTCGTGCAAACGGTGGCGCTGCCTTCGGCGGGTCGATGAACGGGCATTGCATCGGCGGCACGTCGCACCCGGCATCGGGTCGAACAACCCCGGAACGGCCCGTCGGTCATCGGTTCGGGCAAGGCGTTCTCACGCGCCGGTCTCTGCGTTCGGGGCGTGTACGGGTTTCGATTCTGGTGAACCGTGCTGTCGCAGAAAGATGGAGAGTAGAACGATCGCAGCGACGGCGAGAAATTCGGACTGCCAGTTCTGAAGCGATTCGAACCAGAATTGTGACCTCCCGAAAAATGACCACATCGTGACTCGGTCGG
>JBDSDH010000033.1:0-16178 GCA_039920665.1 Ilumatobacteraceae bacterium | reverse complement strand
AGTTCATGCCGGTCCTGGAGATCGCAGCGGCCGAGAAGCCGACGAACTGAGCCGCCCTCGGTCAGTGGTGCTGGCGGTTCGGAGCGGGGAATCGGCTGTCGGTGACCACGTTGCGAAGCGCAGGGATCCGGCGGGTGATCACCGCGAGGAAGGCATCGACGACTTCGGGTTCGAACTGCGTACCGCGGGCACCGACGATGTAGGCGACCGCATCTGCCTGCGACCAGGCGTGCTTGTACACTCGCACGCTGGTCAGCGCGTCGAACACGTCGGCCACGGTGACGATCCGTCCGCAGCGGGGGATGTCGGTG
The DNA here is from genome assembly GCA_039920665.1 of Ilumatobacteraceae bacterium. GTDB lineage: Bacteria > Actinomycetota > Acidimicrobiia > Acidimicrobiales > Ilumatobacteraceae > WLMZ01. The sequence goes on along the minus strand of JBDSDH010000033.1, from coordinate 15,867 downwards.
TTGTGCAGACCGGCCGGATAACCCGTTCCGTCCCACCGCTCGTGGTGGTTCATCGCCACAACGGCGCCGAGCTGGATCAGCAGCGATGTGCTGCCGGACAGGATTTGGGCGCCGATCGTGGTGTGGGTCTTCATCACCTCGAACTCGTCGACGGTGAGCGGGCCTGGCTTGAGCAGGATCGCGTCGGGCACTGCGACCTTGCCGATGTCGTGCAGGCGAGCGGCGAGGCGGAGTTGCTCGCACCATGCAGCGTTTTCGCCGAGTTCGTAGGCGATTTCGGCCGACAGATCGCCGACCCGGATGGTGTGTTCACCGGTGTCGGTGTCTCGAAATTCGGCGAGCACAGCGAGGCGTTGGAACGCCTCGAGCTGATACTCCTCGAGATCATGGGTGCGGCCCCTGACCAGCGCTTCGAGCTCACTGGTCCGCAGACGGAGGATCTCGGCCTGCTGACGAGCGTGCTCGGTGTCGTGTGCGATTTGAAGGGTCTTGATCCTGAGGTCGGTGCCCTGGTTGAACAGATCCTGGTGGAGTTCGAAGCGAGCCTCCTGCTGAGCCAGTGCTGCTTCGTGTCGGCCGAGACGCTTGTAGACCGTCGCGAGCAGCTCATGCGCCCTCAGCTCCGACGGGCGGACGTTGGAGCGCTGAGCGACGTCGAGCGCAATCAGTAGGTCCTGCTCGGCCATCATCAGGTCACCATCGGCAAGCGCTGATTTGCCACGGGCGAGGCGCACGGAGATGACACCGGTGGGGCTGCCCTCAGTGCCTCGTTGGGCTCGCTCGTCGAGAATTCGTAGCGCGTCATCGAAACAATCGGACGCTTTTCGATGGTCGCTCAGGCTGGCGTAGGCCTCACCGAGACTTGCAAGCACCTCGGGCATGAACCCGGGGGCATGTTCGCGAGACAGCTCGAGTGCAGATTCTCCGAGGCTGACAGCAAGAAAGAACTCGCGGCGCTCGGCCCGCAACTGGGCCATGTTGTTGAGGGTGATCGCATCGAAGTCGGGTCGGGCCAACTGACGGTTGGCTGACAGCGCGGCTTCATAGGTGACGATCGCCCGGTCGGTGTCACCCAATTCGTGGTGGATCGCGGCGACGGTGTTGAGCAGGTTTCCCTCGTCGACTCGGTGGTCGGTGGTGCGATATTGCTCGAGCCCTCGCAGACAACACGACAACGCTTCGGAGTGGTTGCCGGCATTGAAATGGACGATGCCCATCAGGTTCAGGGCCCACACTTCGACGACGACGGCGCCGCACTTGCGGGCCAGGTCACGGGCGTCGACGGCCACCCCGAACGCTTCGTCAGCTTGACCGCCGTAGTAGGCCAGGCTGGCCAGTCGGTAAAACGCTTCGGCCTCGCCCGGCTCGTCGCCTTGCGAGCGTGCCAGCACGCGAGCCTGCTGAACGAGAATCCGAGACGCTGTTGAGTCTTCTTGCTCGATCGCCTTGGCTTGGTCGAGTAGCTCGCGTACCGAGGGCAAGGATGCGCGAGAACGTGTCGTGATGTCAGAAACCATCACCGACCTCCTCCTCGCTGCTGTTGCTGCGACTCCACCGCCCGCTCCGGTCGTGACCGGCAACCGAATGCACATGATAAACACAAGCGAAGTCCACCGCGCGGAATGTCCTGAACTTTCACCAACCTTGACGGGGTGCTGTACACATCGACCGACCGTGGGCGGAGACCGCGCTCCGTCGCCCAAATGGCTGTTGTCGGCGAACTCCAGCCGGTCGGCAGCGACGCTGCGTGGTCATTTCGACGGATTCGACCACGGAATCGATGATGGGCGGGGCCGAAGGGCTGCTCCGCACCGATCGCTAGATTGGGTGGCGGTGAATGCGAGCGGATGGCTGCAATCGGGGTGAGCGGGCCGCAACGACACCGCGCGCTCGATCGATCGATCGAACGATCGACCATCGGAGCGCTGGTCCCGATCATCACGCTCCTCCCGGTGTGGCTGCTGGCGCTGGTCGTGTTCTGGTTACCCGTCCGGTTGGTCTGGGCGGTGCCGTTCTGGATGTTCGCGCTGGCCCACCTGGTCGGCGTCGTGGTGATGTTCGTGCGCCCGTTGCAAACGGTGTTGGTGATGCGGATGCTCGGTGCCCGCCGGGCCAATGCCGAGCAGGCTCGCCGGCTGGAACCGGCGTGGCGCAGTGTGGCCCAACAACTCGGCATCAGCCCTCACCGCTATGCGCTCGCAGTGCTGCCCTCGGAGCAGCTGAACGCGTTTGCCTGCGGTGGTTCGCTGTTGGTGGTGACCGCCTACGCGATCGCAGCATTGCCTCGCGACGAAATGACCGGCGTCCTTGCCCACGAACTCGCTCACCACCTCGGTCTCCACACGGTTGCACTCACCATTCGGCAATGGCTGAGCCTGCCGATCTTTCTGCTCGCGGAGGTCGGGTTCTTTCTCCAGAACGTGGCGACGGCCGCCACCAACAGCTTCGTCAGCCACTCGTCGGCGTTGAGCGCGGTCGGTCGATTCATCAGCGCGATCCTGTTCGGCTTCTCGTGGATCTTTCTGTCCGGTCTGCTGCTCAGTAACCGCATCGCCAACCGAGCGGGCCGGGCGTCGGAGTACGAGGCCGATCGTCGGGCCGTTGCGATGGGGTTCGGCCGCGAGTTGGCGACAGCCTTGCGACGTGTCGACCAGGAATCCCTGCGTGTCGATCGGTCCGCCGAGCGGCCGATGTTGCGTGAGACGTTGCTCGAGGGTTTGCGCCAAACGCACCCGTCGGCACGATCGCGGGTGCAGCGGATCGAGGCATTGCGTCGTCGAGCGGCCGAGCAACAGCGTTCGATGGGGTGAGGGTGCCGATCGATCCGGTGTCGATCAGTCGAGCGTCGATCGGTTCAGCGGGCGACGCCGATCGGCGCAACGACTGCGCCCAGTACCTGGATCAGATCCTCCGGTGCGATCTCGATGTCGAGCCCACGCTTGCCGCCACTCACGAAGATGGTGTCGTAGAGCTCGCAGGTCTCGTCGATCGCCGTCGACAGCAGCTTCTTCTGACCGAACGGGCTGATCCCTCCGACCACGTAGCCCGTGACCCGCTGGGCGACCGCAGGATCACACATCTCGGCCCGCTTGCCGCCGACGGCCGTTGCCAACTCCTTCAGCGACAGCTGTCCGCTGACCGGCACGATCCCGACGGCGATCCCCGGTGTCGGCAAGCCCTCCACCTTGGCAAGCAGCGTCTTGAAGACTTGATCGGGATCGAGACCGAGAGCTGCTGCGGCGACTGTTCCGTAATTGCCCTCGCCCGGGTGGTGGGCAAATTCGTGAACCGTGAAGTCGATGCCGGCCGCTTGCAACATGAGCATCGCCGGTGTGCCGCCGTGTCGAGAATCCACAGCTCTCACGGTAGCGATCGACCCATCTAAGGTTCGGCCATGAGCGAAGGATCAGATCCGATCAGCGGTCAGCCGATCACCGATCATCCGATGGATGGCATCGGCATCATCGATCTGATGATCGGCTTCCCCAAACGTGGCGCAGCCGAGCGATACCAGATGGCGGCCGGATCGGTGAAAGATGCCGAATCCAAGACCATGGCGATGCCGGCTCAGTACATGTTCACCGAAGTGCCGTCCGAGGTCGGCGACGCGACGGACACGATTGCGATGTTGCTGGCCGACATGGATCGGTGTGGCGTGGCGAGGGGAATGGTGCACATGGGGTCGCCGGAATCCGTGCAGGCGCTCGCCGAGCACCCGGACCGGATCATCCCGTGTGTCGAGGCCGATCCAACCGACATCTCGGGATCGGTCCGGCGGATTCGCTCGGCACATGCCGAGTGGGGGGTCAAGGCGGTCACATCGTTCCCGTCGGGGTTCGTCCCTCAGGTCGCAGTCACCGACCATCGGTACTACCCGATCTACTCGTTGTGCGTCGAACTCGACCTGGCGATGGTGATCAACGCTGGCGTTCCCGGGCCACGCGTGCCGATGATGTGCCAACACGTCGAGCATTTCGACCAGGTCTGCTACGACTTTCCCGACCTGCGAATCGTGATGCGTCACGGAGCCGAGCCGTGGCAGGAACTGGCCGTCAAGCTGATGCTGAAATGGCCGGGGTTGTATTACATGACCAGCGCGTTCGCCCCGAAGTTCTATCCCCGCGAGATCATCGACTACGCCAACTCCCGAGGCATCAACAAGGTGATGTACGCGGGGTACTACCCGATGGGTCTCTCGCTCGACCGAATTGTCGCCGAACTCCGTCACCTGCCGCTCCGCGATCACGTCTGGCCGAGGTTCCTGCGCGACAACGCGATCGACGTCTTCCGCCTCTGACCCTGCGCCACAGTCTGTCAGTTGAGCCCAAGTGCCCGCGACGCAACATTCGCTGCCATCGATCGATGGGCGGGCGGGGTCAATGGGTCACGGTGGCGGGGTCGCAGTTGCTGCCGCAGACGGCGACGACGATCCGCTCGCCCGGTGCTGGCACGTAGGCGCCGGTTCGCAGGGTCGATCACGTGGATGTCGGCGCCGTACGAGGCGATCCGCTCGCGCTTGAACGGGGGGCTGGTGGATGGCATGAAGATCTCGGCCTGCAGGCCGAGTTGGCGAGCCCCGACGGTGAGCACCGGAGTACGTCGCACCCGATCCCGAATCCGGTCATGGGCGGCCGTGATGTCAGCCGGCGTGACGGCCGGGGAGCTGGCGGGCATCGGCTCACCGGGCATCGCCGCAATGTACTGGTCGGCGCGATGGCCAGCGGGTGCTGGTCGGGCGGCGGCCGATTGGTACCGTTACCGGCATGTCCGATTCCGATACTCCTGTCGACATCAAGCCCCGCAGCCGCGACGTCACCGACGGCATCCAGAAGGCGGCATCGCGTGCGATGTTGCGCGCAGTCGGGATGACCGAGAACGACTGGGACAAGCCCCAGATCGCGATCGCGAACGCCTGGAACGAAGTCACGCCGTGCAACATGACGCTGCGCAAGTTGGCCGAGTTCGCCAAGGTGGGCGTGCGCGCCGCTGGCGGATTCCCGATGGAGTTCGGAACGATCACCGTCAGCGACGGCATCAGCATGGGCCACGAAGGCATGCGGGCATCACTCGTCAGCCGTGAAGTCATCACCGACTCTGTCGAGTGCGTGATGCACGCCGAACGACTCGATGGATTCGTCGGCTTGGCCGGTTGTGACAAGAGCATCCCGGGGATGCTGATGGCTGCTGCCCGGCTCGACCTGGCCAGCGTGTTCGTCTACAACGGCAGCACCATGCCCGGCAGCCACAACGGTGTGGCACTCGACATCACCAGCGTGTTCGAGGCGATCGGAGCGTGTTCGGCGGGGACGATCGACGCTGACGAACTCACAGCGATCGAGCGCAACGCCTGTCCCGGAGAAGGTGCGTGCGGCGGCATGTTCACCGCGAACACGATGAGTTCGATCGCGGAAGCGATCGGGATGAGCCTGCCTGGCACGGCATCGCCGCCGGCGATCGACAGCCGGCGCGAGGGCGACGCCCAGCGCGCCGGGGAAGCCGTTGTCAACATGCTCCGGCTCGGGATCACGCCGCGGATGATCATGACCAAGCAAGCGTTCGAGAACGCAATCGCCGTGACCAGTGCGCTCGGCGGCAGCACCAATGCGGTCTTGCATCTGCTCGCAATCGCGAATGAGGCGGGCGTCGCACTCGAACTCGAGGACTTCAACCGCATTGCGGCCAAGGTGCCCCATATCGCCGACATGAAGCCAGGCGGCAAGTTCCACATGAGCGATCTCGATCGCGTTGGTGGCGTGCCGATGGTGATGAAGCATCTGCTCGAAGCCGGCCTGCTCCACGGCGATTGCCTCACCGTGACTGGCAAGACGATGGCCGAGAACCTGGCCGAGATGGACATCCCCCGCCCGGACGGTGTGGTCGTCCACGAACTCAACGCTCCGATTCACAGTGAGGGCGGAATCAACATCCTCACCGGGTCGCTGGCCCCGAAGGGATCGGTCGTCAAAGTCGCGGGCCTCACCCAGGATCAGAAGTTGTTCGAGGGTGCTGCTCGCGTCTTCGACGGCGAAGACGGTGCAATGGCAGCGATCCTCGCCGGCGACATCCAGCCCGGGACCGTTGTGGTCATCCGCTACGAGGGCCCCAAAGGCGGACCCGGTATGCGCGAGATGCTGGCAATCACCGGGGCGATGAAGGGCGCCGGACGCGGGAGCGACTGCGCGCTCGTCACCGACGGTCGCTTCAGCGGCGGTACGTGGGGATTCTGCATCGGCCACGTCGCACCGGAAGCAGTCGACGGAGGTCCGATCGCGTTCGTCAACGATGGCGACATGATCCGGGTCGACGTGCACAATTTCAGCCTCGACCTGCTGGTCGACGAGGCGACGCTCGCGGAGCGCCGAGTTGGATGGGAGCCACTGCGCAGCCGATACACGAGTGGCGTGCTCGGCAAGTACGCCAAGTTGGTCCAGGGTGCCGAGACCGGGGCCATCACCAACGCTCTCTGAACGAGCAACTGCAATCTGCGCGAGCAGCGGCTTTGGCACGTTGAACGCGAGACGGCCCGCCTCATCGAGGCGGGCCGTTTGTGTTGCGGGGCGAGGGGGGGGTTAGGCCTTTTTGGGCTTGGCGCTCCGGCGGGCAGACGAGGCACCCTTGGCGGCAGCGGAGGTGGTCGAGTTGACCTTACGAACCGACGACTGGGCGGCTCCGATTTCGGTCTCGGACCCCGCATTGGCAAGACCGCCGGCATAGTCCTCGAGATGAGAGCGAACGAACCAGTGGTACATCTCGAGTTCGGCGGTCTGTCCGATCAGCATGTCCTGTGTCACCGGGTCGGCTTTCTCGGTCTTGTCGATTGCGTCGCGGTGTCCTTCGATCACGCCGCGGTACACCAGATCGAGCGCACCGAGGTGGGCCATCGTGTTGGCCCGACCCAGGTCGTAGTCATCCCAGGTGCGCTGCTTGACGAGGTTGCCGGGAAGCCCGTTGGGCACCCCGCCCAACGTCGCGATCCGCTCGGCGGTGGTATCGGTCTGGGCCTGGACGCCGGCGTACTGCGGGTCGAGCATCGTGTGGACACCGATGAAAGTCGGTCCAACGACGTTCCAGTGGATGTGCTTGAGAGTCAGGCCGAGATCGATCAAGGCGCCAAGGCGCTCTTGGAGCACACTGATCACTGTCGCACCATCGGCGCTGGACAAGCCTGGGGCCGTGAACGATGCGTTCCGGGTCGAGCTGACCGATCCGGTCACCCGGTTGGTCGAACGCTTCGTGGTCGATTTGGTGGCGGTTGCCATGTCGTGTCACTCCGTGCGGAAAGGCTGATCCGGACGCTCCGGAGCAGCAGCTGTGGTGCCTGCGCAGTACCCGGATCAAGAATGATCAAACATCGCGGTGCCGCGGAGCGCAATTGCGCCAGCGCCCACCTCAGACGAGTTCGGCGAGATCGTCTTCGTCGATCTGGCCGCGCAGCTGTTCGAGCCCGGCTTTCAACAGTCGGCCGACATGGACCTGGCTGGTACCGACATGTTCGGCGATTTCGGCCTGACTCATGTGCTCGAAGAACCGGAGGTAGAGAATCATCCGACTGCGGCCGGGGAGCGTCTCGAGCAGCTGGCGAATCGCCGTTGCATCGACGACGCGACCGATCTCGCGATCATCCTGGGCCAGTCCACGGTGAGATTCCGGCGCCTGATCCCCACCACGAGTTGGCGCATCGAGCGAGGCCGCACGATAGGCGGCTGACGCTTCCATTGCTTCGAGCACCGTGTCGACGCTGAGTTGGAGATGGGCCGCGATTTCGCTGATGCTGGGCGACCGGTTGAGATCGTGCTGGAGTTGCTCGACCCCTTTGGTGATCAGCGGCTTCAGCTCTTTGGCGCTGCGCGGGACGCGCACGCTCCACGTGTGATCACGAAAGTAACGGCGGACTTCGCCGACGACGGTCGGCATCGCATACGACACGAAGTTGGTGCCGAGCTCGGGATCGAAGCGGTCGACCGCCTTGACCAGTCCAAGTGACGCGACCTGCACGAGGTCGTCGAAAGATTCGCCGCGCTGATCAAATCGCCGCGCGACCGTGCGGGCAATCCAGGTGTGCTCGACAATGATCTCGTCGCGCAGCACCGGGCTGTCCGTCTGGCGCAGTCGGCGGAATCGTTCGCGAAGTCCTTCTTCGTCGTATGGGGTGTCGGGGCGACTCATGATTCCGGGTGGGGAGCCATGGTCTTGACCATCCGCATCAGGATTCGGTCGTCGACATGGGCAACCTCGTGACTGTCCGACACGGCGTCGAGCACGGCCGTGGCGAGTTCGACATCGTTGCGGCCGAGGTCGAGCGTGGTCGACGGAGTACTGGCTTCGACGGTGAATGAATTGTCGGTGATCTCGAACCGCATCGTGATCGTGGAGCGGTTCCCGCTTTGGATCAGGAGGGTGATCATTTCACTGACTGCGATCTTGATGTCGTCGATGTCGTCGATCGACATGTCCGCAATACTGGCAATCGAGCTTGCCGTCAGCCGTCCAACTCGGACCATCGCTGCGACCGGCGGAATCACGAGCGTGACCGGCCCAGAGGCAAGCGACGCGCTGGGGGACGTCGTTGCGTTCACGGGGCGACTCCTTCGATCTCGAACTGTTCTGTGGTGCCGGTGATCGACAACAGTCGCATCACTCCCGCAGACGGCTGACGGAGCACGACGCGTGTGCCGCGACCCTCGGCGCGACGGCTGGCTGCGAGCAGGCTCCGTAAGCCGGACGAGTCGATGAACTCCACGGCCGCCAAATCGATGACGACGGGCTGGTGGCCCTCGAGTCGCATGATGGCTGTGTCGAGAAGTGGCCCGCCGGCGAGATCGATGTCGCCTTCTGCGATCACTGTGCCCTGGTCGTCGATCGACACCCGAATCGACTCGTTCTTTCCAACTTCTTCCATGCTGACTCCTTGTCCCTGTGCCTGCTTCGTCGCTCTGCTGCGAGTCTGCGAACGCTCTCGATCGGTGATCAATGTAGACCGGAACGAGTGCGCCGGGCGCAGACGCGCGAGGTGGCCGGGATTACCCGGCCGCCCTCGCCACCAAACATCAAGTCAGGTGAGAAACATCCGATCAGGTGAAGACGCTGACACCACCCGGACCGACGAGCAGCCCGACGATGATCAGCACCGCGCCCCAGATGTATTCCTTGCGGGTCAGGGCGACAATGCCCGAGATCACCAGAATGACGGCGAGAATCCATAAAATCAAACCCACGTGTGCACCTCCATGTGCTGCAACGCTCGAACGACTCGAATGTCGTTCGTGGCGCCGTTACCCGGGGCCCATCACGGGTAAACCCACTTCGATCAACACACTTCTACGGCGGCAGCGGCGATCGCAGATACTCGTGAACTCCACAGGCTCAGCGTCTCGAGAGGCGCGCGTTTCAATTGGTCGTGAACAGGGAAAACCGAGCCTCGTGCAGGACTCCCCGGGACCGAGGTCCGATCGTTTGATTCTTCCCGGGGTCGATACCCGTCGTCCGGAAGAGTCGACGACGGACGACGCTGATCATGGCCGCGCTCCTCGATCGTGGGGTGAGGTGCCGTGGCGCACCATCATCGGCGCGGTCGGTGTGGTGGTTGCGACCTACGCAGCGATTTACATCATCGACACCGCTGTGCGGGTTGTGATTTGGATCCTCATCGCTGGATTCTTTGCGATTGTGCTTGCACCGCCAGTTCGACGCGTGCAAGACCGTGTCGGCGGCCGCCGCAACGTTGCAACCGGAATTGTCGTTTTTTCCACGCTCGCCGTGATGCTTGGTGTGATCGCGTTGTTCGTCATGCCGGTGCGAACCCAGTTGATCGACATCATCACCGACCTGCCCGGCACTGTCCACGACGCCGCTGACGGCCGAGGACCGGTCGGCAACATCGTCAAGAAGCTCCATATCGAGTCCTACGTGCAGGACAACGAAGCACAGCTCTCCAAGACGGCCAAGCGGCTCGACGACTCGTCGTTCGAAACGGCCCAGACTGCTTTGGGTGCTCTGCTCGGATTCATCACGGTCACGCTCTTGGCGTTCTTGTTCCTCAGTCAGGCTGAAGCAATGGGCCGCGGCGCGACGGGACTCGTTCCCCGTCGACGTCGGGCCTCGGTCAAACGAGCTGCGACCGAAGCCGCCGGCGCTGTCAGCGGTTACGTGATCGGTAACCTGCTGATCAGCGTGATCGCGGGTGCGACGTCGTTCGTGTGTTTGCTCGCGCTCGGTGTTCCGAGTCCGGTGGTACTCGCGCTGTTCGTTGCTGTCGCCGACCTGGTTCCGCTCGTCGGGGCAACCGTCGGTGCGGCGGTTGGGGTGATCGCGGCCTATCTGCATTCTCCCACCGCTGGACTGGTCGCGCTGATCTTCTTTGTGGTTTATCAACAGATCGAGAACGGCGTGATCTACCCATGGATCATGGCGCGCAAGGTCAACGTGAACCCGTTGGTCGTTCTGCTCAGTGTGCTCGTCGGGGTCGAGTTGTTCGGCATCCTCGGAGCGCTGCTGGCTGTGCCGGCCTCCGGTGCATTGCAAGTGATCGTCAAAGTGTTCCGCCAAGAGCACCAACGCGAGCAGTTGGTGTTGCCAGACGATGTGTCGGAGCCACTCCTTTCGTGACCGGTGATGGAAAAATTCGATGCGTCGACGGAGCGGCAGTGGGTGCTGTGTATGGTCGGGGATGTCCGACGCTCTCGTCGGCGACCTGATTCCGGGACGTGTGGTGATGGACCAGCGCGGCGAACAAATCGAACTGTCCCACGATGTCGCGTCACCGCGCGCTGCCCGCGCGTTCGTATCGCGGGTGTTGCAGGGCTGGGGCGTGAACGGCACCGGTATCGAACGGTTCCAGTTGCTCGTCAGTGAATTGGTGTCCAACGCCGTGCTGCACGGCGCTGGCACGATTCAGATCTCTGTCAGCGAACGCGCCCTCAATGCTGCAGTGGTGCGGGTTGCGGTGCGCAACGAAGGGCATGGCCAGCCCGTTATGCGTCACGCCGAACGCAACGATCTCTCGGGCCGAGGGCTGCAATTGATCGACGAACTCTCACAGCGATGGGGGTCCGACGCTGCCGACGGACACACCGTTGTGTGGTTCGAGGGGGATCCTCGTCCGGCGTGAGCGGATCGCCAGACGTCGATCGGTCGCCGTGCACCCGAACAGTCGGTTCGTGAACGGCAAATCGTCCACCGCCGGTACCGATGAGCAGTCGGCCGGTGATGGCTGGGCGCTACCCCGGATGTTCGGGCGATGGATGGTGCTCGGCATCGTGGTCGCGATCCTCGCGGTCGGTTTCGGCGCAACCGCAGTTCTGTACCACCAGTCCGAACGAGAGTCAGAGCGTGAAGAAGCCGACCTGGTGCAGCGATCGGTCAGGGTACTGGAAGCGTCGAGCCGGGCATTGACTGCAGCGCTGGCAGGTGCATCGGCCGTCATCGCCCCGGATGGCACCGTGCCGCGCTTGACGTTCAATGCGTTCGCGAAAGGCACGGTGAGTAACACCGGTGTATCGGTGCTCGCGTTCGTGCCGCTGGTGTTGCGTGCCGACCGGGCGGCGTTCGAGGCCCGAGCCGGGCTGACGATCACCGAGCGGGGAGCCAACGGCTTCATTGCTGCAGGCGAGCGAGACGAATACCTGCCGGTCCAATTTGTCTTTCCCGAGACCGACTCGTCGCGCAGCGTGATTGGTTTCGACACCGGTTCAGATCCGAACCGACTGGCGACATCGAATGCTGCGTTGGTGGCTGGCGAGTTGGTCTTCTCGCCGCCGATCCCTGGGCAGCCGACCGGCGAGACCAGCGTGTTTTTTGCCCAACCGCTGTTCGCACCGGGATCGGTGCTCGACACGGTCGAACAACGAGACGTCGCGATCGTCGGATTCGCATCCGGCTTGACAGCATCGAGCGCGATCTTGAAGTCCGTTGTCGATCAGATCCCGAGCGGGTCCCGGGTCGGCATCGTCGACGGCGGGACGCCGCTCGCCGCGACCGCATCACCGCCTCGGACCGGCCACAGTGCCGAGTTCGTGCAGGGCGGTCGGATGTGGACCATCACCGTCGAATATGACAACGCCGATCACGGGGCCACGTGGTTGATGTTCCTCGCGACGTTGGTTCTGGCCGCGTCGGTCGGATACTTCCTCCTGCGTAACTTCCGTCAGACCCACGAACTTCGCTTGGCCGCCACCAACGTGCGCGAACTTGGTCGGCTGAGCGAACGATTGGCAACCGCCGGTGATCGCGAACAGATGCTCGCCACGATCCTGACCCACGCCGGACACATGGTCGGAGCTCGCTCGGTGTCGATCGCGATGTGGTCCGGGGACGGCGACATCACCTTGTCGTCGCTCGCTGCGAGCGGCATCGGCGTTGCCTCGTCGGTCCAGGCGCCAACAGACATGTCGAATCCGATCGGTACGGCACTCGTCACGGATGCGCCGGTCTACATCGGCGACGGCGCTGCGCTTCGCTCGGCCTATCCCTTGATTGCCCAACGTCGGATCGACAACGGCGCAGAGGCGGTGGCAGCGCTCCCCCTGCACCGTGCCGACGGCGACGTGATGGGCGCGATCGAATGGACCTGGCCGCGAGCCCGCCGGTTGCGAGCCGAGTTGCGATCGACCCTGTTGACCACTGCCGAGGTCTGCCAGCAAAGCCTGTACCGAGACGAGGTGCAACAAGACCGTTGGCGGTCGGCCTCAGCGCTCTCCGAGCTCAGCCAGCGGCTGTCGGTGTCGAGGACGCTCGACCAGATCGCCCAGATCGTGGTTCGTCATGCGTCGTTGGCCAGCGGTGCAGATCATGTGGCAGTCGGGTTCGTCAACGACATCGGCAATGAACTGCGAGTCCATCACATGCCGTTCGGCCAGCTGACCGCCGCTGACGGCCCGAGCAGTTTCACCATCGGCGTCGACCCGGGCGGCGCAATGATGGCAATGCTCAAGCGGGGCCAGCCGATCCGTTTCGACGGGACCGAAGAACTGCGCCGGTTCCCGGAGATTCTCGATCTCGCCGGTGACAGACTCCGCCGGGCGGTGTGCATGCCGCTGATCGATGCCGATGGTCAGCTCCGTGGCCTGATCGCTTTCGTCTACGTCACCGGTTCAGATCTCCGCCTCGACGCCGAGGCCGGACGGCTCGACACGATCGCCGACCTCACCGCTCAGACCGTCGAGCGCTCGCTGCTCTATCAACACGAACACGAACTCGTCGTCAATCTGCAGCGCCAGACGCTGGCCGAGCTCCCTGACATCACCGGCTTGGCCATTGCTGCCCGCTATCTCCCGGCGTCGTCGCTGCTCGGACTCGGCGGCGACTGGTACGACGTCTACGTGCTCGACGACGGTCGGATCGGTGTCGTCGTCGGCGACGTCGCCGGACACGGCATCGACGCCATTGCCGACATGACCGAGTTCCGGACGACGATCTCCACCCTGCTGCGGACCAGTACCCACCTCGGCAACCTGCCATCGATGTCGACGGCGCTGCTGAACGATGACGACAGATCTGATCTGCGTTTCGCGACGGCCGGTCTGATGATCATCGATCAGGCGGATGGATCGATGCGCTACATCCGCGCCGGGCATCCCCCGGCGATGCTGCGCCTGCCGAGCGGCGAGGTGCTGGTGCTCGAAGATGGTGGCGGCGCGCCGATCGGTGTCGAGACCCACGCCGTGGACGAACGCAAGCTCCGCATGCCGTCGGGCTCGATCGTGCTGACCTACACCGACGGCTTGATCGAGCGTCGCGGTGAGAGCATCGACGTTGGTCTGGCCCGGTTGGCGACGGCTTTCGGCGAATGTGATTCGAATGATCCGGATGTGATTGCCGACACGATCATCGCCCATTGCCATGGGGGTCGTCGGACCGACGACGACACGGCTGTCTTGGTGATCGTGGTGCAGTGATGCCGGCCAAACGTGCGCCGACCGAGCCGACGTCGTTGCTCGACACCTACCAGTCGATGCGCGACTTCGGTACGACGCCCGAGCCGGCCGGCACGGTGTTCCACAACACGAGCGGCAGGATGCGATTCCTCGTCCAGCGTCACCGCGCGACACGCCTGCACTATGACCTGCGGCTCGAGGTGGATGGTGTCCTCGTCAGTTGGGCGGTGCCGAAGGGACCGAGCCTCGATCCGAAACGGAAGAACCTCGCCGTCAAAGTCGAGGACCATCCGTACGCGTACGGATGGTTCGAGGGCGACATCCCGAGTGGATACGGCAAGGGTGATGTGATCGTGTGGGACGACGGCTGGTGGGAGCCCGATCCGGCCTATCCGGCGAGTGCTGACCCTCGGGCTGCGATCGACAGCGGCGAGCTGAAGTTCATCCTCCACGGCCGCAAGCTGCGTGGCCGTTACGTCATCGTCAAGACCGGTCGACAGGGCCCGAAGAACGACCAGTGGTTGTTGATCCACAAGAACGACGGCGAAGCGGTCGAGGGCTGGGATCCCGAGGACCATCCGGTGTCGGTGCTGAGCGGACGCACGAACGTCGATGTCGTCGCGGGCAGCGCCGGTCACTGGCCGGGGGCGACGAATACAGAACTCAAGCAGTTGGCGGGCATCGCAGTGAAGGGGGAGTGGACAATCGGTGGCGAGCGCACGTTGCTGACAAACCTCGACAAGGTCATCATGCCGGGGCGCGAAGGCGAGCCCCCGATCACCAAGCGCGAAATCGTCGCGTACTACGCTCAGATCGCGCCGTGGATCACGCCGTATCTGGCCGGTCGTCCGGTCAACCTCAACCGGTTCCCGGATGGCATCGATGCGATCAAGAAGGGCTTCTGGCACAAGGCCGTTCCCGAGCACGCCCCGGACTTCGTTCGCCGGTGGGTCAACCCACTCGCCAGCGATGACAAGACCCGCGAGTACTTCTTGGTCGATGGTGCGCCCGCACTGGTGTGGGCGGCCAACTTCGCCGGATTCGAGATCCATCCTTGGACCTCAACTGCCCACTCACCCGAGCAACCGTCGTATGCGTTGATCGACATCGACCCCGGCACTTCAACGACGTGGGATGACACGCTGACGCTGGCCCGCCTGTTCCGTGTTGCGATGCAACAACTGCAGTTGACGGCACGGCCCAAGGTCACAGGTCAGCGGGGCATCCAGATCTGGATCCCGATCCGCGCCGGCTACTCGTTCAAGGACACGTCGAACTTCGTCGAGGCCCTGTCGAGAACGGTGGGGCGAGTGGTGCCCGATCTCGTGAGTTGGCAGTGGACCAAGGACCAACGTCGGGGACTGGCGCGATTGGACTACACCCAGAACCAGATCAACAAGACGCTCGTTGCGCCGTACAGCATCCGCCCGGCAGTCGGGGCGCCGGTATCGGTGCCGCTCGAATGGGACGAACTCGACGATCCCAAGTTGACGTCCAACCGTTGGACGATCCGCGACGTTTTCGCCCGGTTGAAGAAAGTGGGCGACCCATTCGAAGCGCTGGTCGGCCAGGAGCAGGATCTGCCCGATCTGTGACTGGCAGCCAGTGTCAGCCAGGAGCCCGCGGGCCGTCAGCCGGCGGCCCGCTTGCGAGGGTCGGCGGGTGCAGCGTGAGCTGCCAGGACGCTCGTGCTGATCGTCTGGCCCAATTCGATGACGACATCGAGGTCGTCGCCGAGTGCGGTGATCAGCGCTGCTTGAGAGACGTCGGTCGCGTGCTCGATCTCGTCGCGGGCGGCTTGCCCGGTCGATGTCAGCGCGTTGTCGTCATCGAACCAACCGCGTGCGCGCAGCGATGCCGTTGCTGCCATGGTCTGCTCCGGCGAGATCGCTCGGGTGCCGCTGTACTCGCCGATCGGATAGCCGAGCCAGACCTCGGTCAGCACATTGATTTCGCCGATGTCGAGTCCGGCCGCCACGAACGCAGCGACGTGGCC
>JBDSDH010000032.1:0-6117 GCA_039920665.1 Ilumatobacteraceae bacterium | reverse complement strand
TTGCGCCGTACGCTGGCCCGATGTCTGCAGGCGCGAAGAGAGTCGACCCGTCCGAGTTCGATGTGATCATCATCGGCACGGGTTCCGGGAACAGCATTCTCACGCCGGATTTCGACAACAAGCGGGTCGCGATCATCGAGAAGGACATCTTCGGTGGCACCTGTCTGAACCGTGGATGCATCCCGACCAAGATGTTCGTGTACGCGGCCGACGTTGCCCAGCACGTCCGCCACGCGAGCACTTACGGCGTCGACGCCGAGATCACCGGCGTCCGCTGGCCGGACATCGTCAGCCGAATCTTCGGCCGGATCGACCCGATCCCACCCAACGGCAAGGCCTATCGCGAGAGCCTGCCGAACGTCACCGTTTTCTCCGGCGAGGGCACGTTCACCGGCCCGAAGCAAATCGAAATCACCGATGCCAACGGTGGAACCACCACGATCAGCGGGCACACGATCGTGATTGCGGCGGGTGCGAAAGCGACCGTCCCGGACATCAAGGGTCTCGAAGATGTCGCATTCCACACCAGCGACACCATCATGCGACTACCCGAGTTGCCCAAGACGCTCATCGTCTTCGGCGGCGGCTACATCGCAACCGAGATGGCCCATGTGTTCGGCAGCCTCGGTTCGAAGATCATCATGGTCAACCGCAGCGCACGGATGCTGTCCCGCGAAGACGAGGCGGTCAGCGAGCGATTCACCGAGATCTACAAGGACCGCTTCGAATGCCACATGACGGCTCGGATCGACAACGTCACCCAGGCCATCGCCCGCAACGGTGAGCCCGGCACGATCACGGTCGAGTTGCACAGCGACGGCCGGATGCAGACCATCACGGGTGATGCGCTGCTGGTTGCGACAGGCCGCGAGCCCAACAGCGCAGCCCTCGATCTGCAGGCCACCGGCATCGACGTCGACCCTGACGGATACGTCATCACGGACGAGAACCTGCGCACGAATGTCGACGGCATCTGGGCCCTCGGCGACATCACCAACGAGAACCAACTCAAGCACACCGCCAACGCGGAAGCCCGAGCCGTTGCCCACAACATCATCCATCCCGACGACCTGCGCACGGCCGATCTGTGGCCGATCCCGCACGCGGTGTTCGCCGATCCGCAAGTCGCATCGGTCGGCGTCACCGAGCAGTACTTGCGTCACTGCGGACGCATGTATGTCACGGCCACCCAGAACTACGGAGACGTCGCCTACGGCTGGGCGATGGAGGACACCAACCACTTCTGCAAGCTGATCGCCGACCCCGACACCCGACTGCTGCTCGGCGCGCACATCATCGGGCCGCAATCCAGCATCCTCATTCAGCAGCTGATCCAGGGGATGAAGTTCGGCCAGACCGTCGACGAGATGGCGCGCGGCATGCTCTACATCCACCCGTCGCTGACCGAAGTCGTCGAGAACGCGCTGCTCAACCTCTGAGCGACGACCGCTCCGCTACGAGCCGGCCAGTTCCTTTTGCAGCTCGCGCTTGAGCATCTTGCCGGACGCATTGCGGGGCAACGCCTCGTTGCGGAAGTACACATGCGTCGGCACCTTGAACGAGGCGAGCGACGCGCCGACCGCAGCACGCAGCTCCTCGGCGGTCAGCGTCATCCCTTCCTTGAGCATCACAGCCACTGCGACCTCTTCACCGAGCCGTTCATGGGGCACACCGAACACGGCGGCTTCGTGCACCGCGTCGATCTCGTAGATCGCGGCTTCGACTTCGGCGCAGAACACATTCTCGCCGGCGCGCAGGATCATGTCCTTGACACGGTCCTCGACGTAGATGAAGCCCTCGTCGTCGAGATGGCCGAGGTCTCCCGATCGAAGCCATCCGTCGACGATGGTCTCGGCCGTCGCGTCAGGTCGGTTCCAGTAGCCGCGGATCAGGTTCGGACCTTTGAACCAGATCTCACCGCGCTCGCCGATGGGCAACGACTGATCGTTCGCATCGCGGATGTCGATCTGCATCGTCGGCACGACCCGCCCAGCACTCGTCGGCTTGCGCAGGTAGTCCGCGCCGCGGTTGCCTGGTCCGTAGGCGTTGGTCTCGGTCATCCCATAACCGATCGTGGGGCGGCCCTTGGCGAAGCTCCTCGCGACCTTCTCCACCAGTGCCGGCGGGGCGGGCGCTCCCCCACCGCCGATGTCGCGCAGGCTCGACGTGTCGAACTCGCCGAACCGCGACGACTGCACGAGATCCCAGCTCTGCGTCGGCACCCCGACGAAGTTGGTGATGTGTTCGCGCTCGATGATCTCGAGCGCAGCATCGACATCCCACTTGTACATGATCACCAACTTGGTGCCGCTCGCGAAGCAACTCAGCATCACGGCGACGCAACCGGTGACGTGGAAGAGCGGCACGATCAGGATGAAAGCCGACGGGAAGTCCGACGGAACGGCCGGCTGGCGCAGTCGCTCGCCGGCGGCCCGACACGAGTACATCAGCAACGCCTGCACGATCGCCCCATGGGTGGAAACCGCACCCTTCGGGCGACCGGTGGTGCCGGAGGTGTAGAGGATCGTCGCATCGTCGTCTGGCGTCACCTCGACCTCGGGCAGCGGCGTGCCGAGTACGACGATGTCGTCCCAGCGATCAGCGCCGGTCGGCGGTTGCGCCATCCTGACCGCAATCATCTTCGTGCCGAGCCTGACGCAGGCATCGACGGATCGCTCCAGGCGAAGGTCGTCAGCGATCAACACCTTGGCGCCGCAGTCCTCGAGCGCGAAGTCCATCTCGCTCCCGGTCCACCATGAGTTCATCGAGACCGACACCGCTCCGATCGAGGTGATCGCTGCAAACGAGATGATCCACTCCGGGAAGTTGCGCATCGCAACCGCGACCCGGTCGCCCTTGTGCACGCCGTATCGCTCGACGAGTGCCGCACCGAGCGCGGCGAACCGCTCGCGCACGTCGCCGAACGTGTAACTCTCGCCCTCGTAGACGAGGAACGTCGACTCCGCCGGAGCAGCTTGGAACAGTGCTCCCAGGTTCGGCGGCGCGTTGACGAACAACCGCTGTGGGGCACCATTGATGATCGCATCACCGACCTCGAACATCGTGCCGGGGGCACACACCTGCGCCATTGCTTCGTCGAACGTGATCGTCATGGCGGACACTCTTACAGCCCGAACCGGTCAGGGCGTGGCTCGGCACGAGTCTCCGCGACGCCCGAATCTGACGTAGCGTCAGAAACGTGACGGAACCCACATTCAGCCACCTGCTCGCACCGGGCCGGATCAACGGGCTGACGCTCGCCAACCGAGTCGTGTTGCCAGGTATGGACACCAACCATTGTGAAGACGGAGTCGTCACCGACGCCGAGATTCGCCACTACGCGCGCCGGGCCGAGGGTGGCGCCGGGTTGATCATCACCGGCGCATCCGCCGTTGCATGGCCGTTGGGCGCGACATCGCGCAAGCAGCCGGCACTGAGCGATGATCGATTCGTTCCCGGTCTGACTGCGCTCGCCGATGCGATCCATGCAGCGGGCAGTCGGCTGTGCGTGCAACTGGTCCACCACGGCAAGGTCGCCAGCGTCGACATCGCCGAGGATCGACCACAGTTGGTGCCCTCCGTGCCGCCGAGCGGAATGGATCTCAGCGCGCTCGCCGACAACACGATGGACGAACTGATCCGGCTTGCCAATGCAACCGCTGGCAAGCCGGCGACATATCGAGTGGCGACGTCCGACGACATCGCATGGGTGATCGAGTCCTTTGCCGACGCTGCGAGCCGTGTCCAGCGGGCAGGGGCCGACGCGGTCGAGGTTCACGGAGCGCACGGCTATCTGATCAACGGGTTCCTGTCGCGTGCGTACAACCAGCGCACCGACGAGTACGGGGGTGATCTCGTCAACCGCAGTCGGCTCTTGGTCGAGGTGCTCGGCGCGGTACGGGCGCGCGTCGGTCCCGACTTCCCGATCCTGGTCCGACTCAACGGACGCGAGTACGGCCTCGACGACGGCATCACGATCGAGGAAACCGTTGCGACAGCGTTGATCGCCGAGCAGGCCGGCGCCGATGCGATCCACGTCTCCGGCCAGGCCGCCAACCCGTTCCGCGACTTCACCCTCGGTCCGATTCCATCGCAACTCGGCCAGTATCGCGAGATGGCGGCGGCGGTGAAGCGAGTGGTGTCGGTGCCGGTCATCGCCGTTGGTCGACTGCTCCCCGAGATGGCGGAGGAAATGATCGCCAACGCTGAGTGTGACTTCGTCTCGATGGGCCGCCAGCAGCTGGCCGATCCGCAACTCGTGTCGAAGCTCGCAGCGGGCCAGCATCAATCGATTCGACCGTGCATCAATTGCTACGTCTGCGTCGAGCAGAACTTCTTCGATCGGTCACCGGTGTGTGCCGTGAACCCCGAACTCGGCGCAAGCGACGAAGCAATCGCGTCCGAACCGGTCACGGTTCCGCGCCACATCGTCGTCGTCGGCGGCGGTCCCGCTGGACTCGAAACTGCGCGGGTCGTCGCGAATCGGGGTCACCACGTCACCGTCCTCGAACGATCAGCACAGGTCGGCGGATCGACCTGGTTCGCCACCCTCAGCGGCTCGAGCAATCAGACGCTCATCGACTGGCTCGTGCACGAGACGGACCGGCCCGAGATCGAACGACAGTGCAACACCGAGGCGACTGTCGAGGTGATCGCTGCCTTGCACCCGGACGCCGTGGTGATCGCGACCGGTACGACGCTGCTGCGCGTCGACGGCGGCGACGGGGCCGATGGGGTCGATGCCCGCGACACGATCGTCGCACTCGCGGGAGCGTCCGAGCCAACGCGCGTCACGGTCGTGGGCGGCAGCATGATCGGCCTCTCCCTCGCTGACTTCCTGCGCACCTGCGGTCACGATGTCTCGCTGCGCGAAGCGGGCAAACACTTCGGGCTCGGGATGGCGATGCCGCGGCGATGGACAGCCGTCGCCGCCGCTGCCGACAAGGGCGTCACGCTTGTCCGCTCGACCGACGACATCCCAACACCAGCCGACGGTGTTGGCGATCCCGACCGAGTTGACGGCGTTGTGATCACCGTCGACATCGCCAACGACACCGAGCCACCACTTGCTGCAGATCTGCGCAGGCTCGGGTACGAGGTGTCCGTCATCGGTGATGCGGGTGGCGTCGGCTATCTGCAGGGCGCGATCCACGGGGCCAATATCGTCGCCAATCAGTTGTGAATCGGGCGCGCCGCGCTCGTACCGACAAGAATGGACGACCGTGACATCGACCGGCGACATCCAGCAGACCATCGTGACCCTCGATCTGGAGGGGGTTCTCGTTCCGGAGATCTGGATCGCCGTGGCCGAGCGCACCGGCATCGAGGCGTTGCGCCGCACCACCCGTGACGAACCCGATTACGACAAGCTGATGCGCTACCGGCTCGATCTGCTCGACGAGCACGGTCTGTCGATGTCGACGATCGCCGACGTCATCGCGGGCCTGTCTCCGCTCGACGGAGCGAAGGAGTTCCTCGACGAACTCCGGTCCACAACCCAGGTGCTGCTGCTGTCTGACACGTTCGAGCAATTCGGCCGGCCATTGATGCGCCACCTCGGATTCCCCACCCTGATCTGCCACCGCCTGATCGTCGACAACGACCGGATCATCGACTACAAACTGCGGATGTCGGACCAGAAGCGCCACGCGGTCAAGGCGCTGCACGGGCTGAACTACCGGGTCGTTGCTGCAGGCGATTCCTACAACGACACCGCGATGCTCACAGAGGCGGACGCCGGTTTCCTGTTCCACGCTCCGGCCAGCATCGTCGCCGAGTTCCCCCAGTTCCCGGCCGTCGACGAGTACGACGACCTGCTCGAGTTGATCACCGCCCAACTGACCTGATCGAAGGTTTGTGTCAGCGCATTGGCCAGAGTCTGGTCTGGGCGCTGACACAAACTCTCATGAACACGCTTCGTCGGAGGCATATTGTCGCGGCTTATGGACACGATCGAACTCGTCCCGGCAACCATCGACGACACGGACCGGATCACCGCCCTGATCAACACCTCCGAGGCGTTCGACGGTGTGCCGCGCATTCTCGAGGCCGACGAACTGCGCGAGGAACTGGAAGCCCCGGAGGTCGACCTCGCCAGCGATTCGCGGCTCGCGATCA
>JBDSDH010000031.1:0-16589 GCA_039920665.1 Ilumatobacteraceae bacterium | reverse complement strand
GTGCACCCGTCGTTGTCGAGGTCGATGTGCATGCCGACGCCATGGCGCTGGATTCGGAACGACATCGCCGACCACTCCTTCGGGAGCCGTGGGTTGAACTGGAGCGAGATGCCGCTGTCGTAGAGGCCGCCGAACCCGAACACGACTGTGCCCCATACGCCGCCGGCCGACGCGATGTGTACGCCGTCAGCGGTGTTGCCGCGGGTGTCGGCGAGATCGACGAACAGCGCTTGGCGGAAATAGTCGACGGCGTGATCCCCGTAGCCGATCTGGGCAGCAGCGACCGCCTGGACGCACGCCGACAGCGACGAGTCGCCGGTGGTGATCGGGTCGTAGTAGTCGAGGTTGCGGCGCTTCTGCTCGAGCGTGAACTGGTCGCTGCGCAGGAACATCGCGAGCACGACATCGGCCTGTTTGAGTACCTGGAACCGGTAGATCACGAGCGGGTGGTAGTGCAGAAGCAGCGGGTAATTCTCAGGAGGCGTACCGGCGAAGTCCCACACCTCGTGCTCGAGGAAGATGTCGTCCTGAGGGTGGATACCGAGTTCTTCGTCGAACGGCAGATACATCGATTCTGCGGCGTCGGTCCAGCGGCGCACCTCGTCCGGACCGAGATCCACTCGCCTGACGAGGCTCTCGTGGGCTTCCGGATCCCACTCGGCCAGGCTCTCGACGACCCGCGCTGCGTAGCGCATGTTGAACCGGGCCATCACGTTCGTATAGAGGTTGTCGTTGACGACCGTGGTGTACTCGTCGGGTCCCGTGACACCGTGGATCCGGAACACCCGCTTGCCGTTGACGGCGTAGAAACCGAGGTCTTCCCACAGCCGTGCTGTCTCGACCAGGATTTCGGCACCCTCGCCGGCGAGGAACCCGATGTCGCCACTCGCGTCGAGATATCGCTTCAGCGCCCACGCCACGGCAGCGTTGATGTGGTACTGGGCGGTTCCCGCCGCATAGTAGGCCGATGCCTCCTCACCGTTGATCGTGCGCCACGGATAGAGCGCGCCCCTCTGATTGAGGTCGACGGCGCGTTGACGGGCACTGTCGAGCATGTGCCACCTGAACCGGATGAGTCGGCGGGCGGTCTGTGGGCTGGTGTAGGCCAGGAACGGAACGATGTAGATCTCGGTGTCCCAGAAGTAGTGGCCTTCGTAGCCGGCACCGGTCACCGCCTTGGCGGCGATGCCCTGCTCGTGGGTGCGCGCGCTGGCCTGGGCGAGCTGGAAGATGTTCCAACGGATCGCCTGCTGCGCTGACTCGTCACCGACGATCTGGATGTCACTGTTGTCCCAGAACGTGTCAAGCCATGTGCGCTGCTCATCGAGCAGCGCCGCGAGACCGTCCTCGATCGCTCGGTCGAGCGTGCGCGAGCAGCGGTTGGCGAGCTCGATCGGTGGCGTTGCTTTCGACGTGTGATACGACACGAACTTGGTGAGCCTGATCGGCTGACCGGCTTCGGCCCGAACGGTGATGACCGTCTTGGCGAGGTCTTCGGTGACTTCGGTCTCCACCTGATGGGGCGATGAACAGTCGATCAGATGGCGGTAGCCGCACGCCATCGTCATCCCGCTGTTGGCGCACCGGTATCCGAGCATGGCTCCACCGTCGCCTTCGCGATGGAACTTGGGGAGCAACACCCGGTGGCCGAAACCGCGACTACGGCGCGGATCCAGTTCAACGGCGGCGACCGAGCGGTATTCGTCGACCTCGTCCTCGCGATTGAGCATCTGCGACGAGATCACGACGGGGGCCGACGTGTCGAGCATCGTGACCTCGAACGTCAACACGGCGAGGTGGCGGTACACGAGGCTGACGGTGCGTGACGATGACACCTTGACCCGTTTGCCGGATGGCGTGTGCCAGATCAGCTCACGGGTCATCGTGCCACTCCGGAAATCGATCACCCGCTCGTAGTCGGAGATGTCGGCGGTGTCGAGCGACAGTGGTTCGTCGTCGACGTACAGCTTGATCAACTTCGCGTCGGGCACGTTGACGATGGTCTGGCCGGTCTTGGCGAACCCGAACGCCTCCTCGGCGTGCTGGATCGGCCATGTCTCGTGGAACCCGTTGATGAGCGTTGCTTGGGCATGAGCCATCCGCCCCTCTTCCGGGTTTGCCCGCATTCCGATGTATCCGTTGGCAACAGCGAAGAGTGTCTCGGTGATGCCGAGGTCGCTGGTGTCGATCTCGCGCTCGACCAACCGCCACGGATCCACCGGGAATCGGTGTTGCGGCAGTTCTTGGGGAGTGGCCTGTGACTTCATGATCCGCTTTCGTCGTCATCGAGCGCCGTGTCAAGGGCTTCGCTGAGGTCGTCGAGGGCTTCGCTGAGGTCGTCGAGGGTCTCGCTGAGGTCGTCGACGACGAGGTCGGCGCCGTGGTCGAGCAGTGCTTGGCGGTTGCCACCACGATCGACGCCGAGCACGAAACCGAACGCGCCGGCGTGTCCGGCGGCCACACCCGAAACAGCATCCTCGACCACGACCGCGTGTTGGTCGTCGACGTGGAGTCGTCGCGCCGCTTCCTCGAACATCGCGGGCGCCGGCTTTCCGGCCAGTCCGAGCTCGGCAGCGACGTTGCCGTCGATCACCACGTCGAAGCGATGGTCGAGTCCTGCCGCTCGCAGCACGTCGGGAGCGTTGCGTGACGATGAGACGACCGCCATCGCCGTGCCCTGCGCCTCGAGCAGATCGAGCACGGCCAGCGAACCGGCGTAGGCATCCATCCCGTCGCGCCGAAGGACCCCGCCGAACAACTCGTTCTTGCGGTTACCGAGTGCGCTCACCGAATCCATTCCGGGCGCATCGTCCGCGTCTCCGTCCGGTCGCTCGATCGAGCGGGATGCGAGGAACGAGCGAACGCCGTCGAAGCGCGGTTTGCCGTCGACGAACCGCAGATAGTCGCTCGCCGAGAATGGTGGCTGGTCGGGCGCAACGACCATCAGGAATTCGTCGAACATCGTCTTCCACGCCCGTTCGTGGACCGCAGCGGTGGGTGTCAGGACCCCATCGAGATCGAACAGTACGGCCCGAAAGCGTTTCCAATCCATGGCGGACGATGGCGGCTGCGATGGCGCGGGCATACCGTTCAGAACCTACCCCACGATCCATGCGAGACGTGCGACGGTCGGATCGCGGCTTCTCGCCGTCGACCGTGATGGCCCGCTTCGACGTGGCAGTAGGTTGCGTTTGTGACGATTCTGAACTTCTACGATCTCGGCGATCCGGACGGCTCGCCGCTGCTGGCAGTGCATGGCATCAAGTCGCACGGACTTCGCTTCCGGCGTCTGGCCACCGAGGCCTGGCCACAGCGCCGAACCATCGCGGTCGATCTTCGCGGGCACGGTCGATCGACCCCGGATGGCCCATGGTCGATCGACCGGCACATCGACGACCTGATCGAAACCCTGGATTCGTTGGGCCTCGATCAGATCGATGTGGTCGGACATTCCTACGGTGGAGCGATCTCGCTCGCACTGTTGGCGAGAGCCCCGCAACGAGTGCGCTCGCTGGTGATGCTCGACCCGGCGCTTGACCAGACCGGACAATGGGCCACCGCACGCGCTGAAGACTCGCTCAGCAACAACAGTTGGGAATCGATCGATGTCGCCACCGCAGTCCACAGCGAGGGCCTCAGCGATGTCGCCCACTCGGGGGTGGTGGAGGACATCGGCCAGCATCTGGTTCACGGCGCGGACGGCCGCTACCGATTCCGATACCACCTCCCGGCCGTCATCACCGGGTGGGGTGAGATGAGCAAACCATTGCCGTCGATGATCGAGGTTCGTCCGGCCCTGTTGGTGGTCGCCGATCGGGCTCAGCTCGTGACCGCTCGCACCGAATCGACGTTGATGCAACTCTTCGCCGGGCAACTCACAACCGAACACATCGACTGTGGGCACATGGTCTACTGGGAGGCGTTCGAGGAATTGGCCGATGCGATGATTCGGTTCTGGTCGGCCCACTGATCAAGCCCGAGCAGTTCACACCGTGCTCACGCCGAGCAGGCCGCGGTCAACATTGCCTTGAACCGGGCCTCGTCCACCGTGAGCACGATGTTCGCGTTGGGAGCTGACCGTGGGAAGCGGCGATCGACGAACGTGCCGCCACGGCTGATGTCGTCGACCCCGATCGTCACCGTGACCGCCTCAGTCGTGGCGATCGATGGATCGAGTGCCACGGCCATTGCGATCGGGTCCGGCAGGTCGAGGCCCACCAATCCGCTGTGCTCGCGGGCGAACTCGTCGACGCAGCGGTTGATGCCGACGGCGAACTCGCCGAGCGGTCCAACCGCCCGCAAGGCTCGCTGCTCGTCGGGATTCATCACCGCATAGCGCCATGACATGTCCCATCCAACAAAGGTCTTGTCACCCTCTGCGGCGAGCACGATGGACGCTGCCTCCGGGTCTGCCCACACGTTGAACTCGCCGACGGCGTGCACGTTGCCGACGCCGTCGAATGCTCCGGCCATCAGGTAGACGCGACGGAACCTGGTCATCAGCAAGGGATCGGCGAGCAAGGCGGTCGCGATCGTCGACAGCGGCCCGAGGGTGACCAGGGTGTGTCGGCCCGGCTCGTCGCGGGCGATCCGGCGTAGTGCATCGACCGCGTGCTCGCCGTCGACCGTCATTGTCGGATCGGCGAACTCGACGCCACTCATCCCGTCGTTGCCGTGCACGTCTTGGGCGGTGCCCAACGAGCGCAGCAGTGGATGGGCGAGGCCTTCGTAGACCGGTACGTCTCGGGCGCCGGCAAGCTCGAGTGTCACGAGAGCATTGCGGGTGGCCATCGCCAGCGGGACGTTGCCGGCGACGGTGGTCACGGCTCGAATCGTGGCGTGCGGTGAACGAGCCGCCATCAACAATGCAACGGCATCATCGGATGCGGTGTCGGTGTCGATCACGAGGCTGAGTGGCACGGTCATGGCCAGCGACTCTACGAGCATCGTGTTGTTGGTTCGTTGTGCGCTCGTTGGCGAGAGCTTGTCAGACCATTACCCGAGCTCCAGCAGACCTGGATCAGCCCACTGCTAGGTTTCCCCCGTCGATTGCGAACGGCGCGATCGAAGAATTGCCCGAGGTGGGAGAGCACCATGAAAAAGATCATCATTGCCGGCGTCTCGGCGCTGTGCCTGTTGACCGCATGCGGAGTCGACAAAGAAGGCACCGGAGACAAGCTCGTCCAGGACATCGAGAAGCAGGCGGGTGTCACCCTCACGACGACCCAGAAGGATTGCCTGAAGGAGGTCGTCAAGGGCATGAGCGACGACGAGATCACCAACATCAGCGAGAACAAGGCCTCCGCGGCGGACCTCGGTGCATTCCAGGAGAACGTTGCTGGTTGCCTCAGCGATCTGCAGGCCGGCGACGGCACGGTGACCGACGAGACCACTGGTTCCTGAGTCCGACCGGCGGCTGATCAGCGGCGGAGCCGTAACTCGACCGCTGTCACATCGACGGTGTCATCGCCGGCGGCGCCAGCGGCGCCAGTTTCACCGGCTTCACAGGAATCAGCGCCGTCGATGAACAGATCGTGGATTTCGATCGCAGCGACTGCGATCGGCGTGGCCGCCTGGGGCACCACTCCAGGCGACAGATCGCGCCGATGTTCGATCAGGAATCGAGCAGCTCGTTCGACGGCATGGTGGTGGCGGGTGTCGATCTCGGTGGGATGAGAAAACTCCCATCGCCGCGCCCGTTGCGCGATGAGGACCTTGTCTCGGTCGTCGGCGTCGATGTGGAGCCCGGCAGCAGGCAGCACCCGACAGTCATACGTGCGGCAGGTGCGCGGCCGATGCTCGTAGATCGAGCAGCGGTTATCGATCAACATCGGGCACCGCCCGTGCTGGTCGTAGCCCATCAACACATGGCCCGGCGGCATTCGCGGGGCCGCAAAGAGCAGCGCCGTCGGAATGTGGGCGAGCGCGTCTCGCTCGTCGGGGGAGATGTGAATGAACTGCGACGCCGTGCAACAGGCCGTACAGGTTCCGCACGCCACGTCGGAATCGTTGTCGCCGCGAAGAGCACCCTGTATCTCGGCCAGCCACGATGAGAAGTCGCCGGCAGGAATCGGTGCGGTGGCTTCAGCCGACGGGCGGTCCATCAGCCCAGACTAGGGCTGCACGAACGCTCCCGATCAGACCGGGTAGGCCTCGATGTCGGTGGCCTTGGCCGAGGCGAAGACCATGTCACCGGGCCGGATCTGGAGCGATTCGAGAGCCGCCGATGTGATCTCGGCCGTCAACGCGAGTTGGCCTTCGATGCCGATCCGAACCCTGTCGCCCATCCGGTCGATGTCACCGACGACCCCCTGCCAGAGATTGCGCGCGCTGGAGTCGAGCGTCGAGTGACGCGAGATGATGATGGTCTGGGGTCTGATCACAGCGAACGACCGACCCGGTTGTAAGTCGGCGATGACGACCCGTGCCCCCGAGTCGGTGACGAGTTCTCCACCGTCGGCGGTGCCGACGACGAGATTGGTGCCGACCAGATCGGCTACGTAGCGCGACCGGGGATGGGCGGTCACCTCGCTGATCGTTCCGATCTGCACGACCCGACCCGCATCGAGAATCGCGACTCGATCAGCGAGCGCATACGCATCGACCGGATCGTGGGTGACCATCACCCGCATTCCGTCGAAGGATTCGAGATGACGGCGCAGGTCTCGGCGGACGCCGCTTCGGGTGCCGACGTCGAGAGCGGCGAGTGGCTCGTCGAGCAGCAGTAGACGAGGATTCGTCGCAAGGGCGCGGGCCAGCGCAACTCTCTGGGCCTGCCCACCCGAGAGTGAGCGGGGACGGCGGTCGGCGTGATCACCGAGGCCGACCCTGGTCAGCCAGTCACGGGCGGTCGCTCGGGCAGCGGCCTTGGCGACACCCCTGGCGCGCAGGCCGAATGCCACGTTGTCGATCGCACTCAGGTGGCTGAACAGCAGGTAGTCCTGGAAGACCACGCCGATCGGCCGATGTTCGGCAGGTACGAACACGCCGGAGGAGGGTTCGTCGAGGCTCTCGCCATCGATCGCGATTCGGCCGGCGCCGATCGAGATCAATCCGGCCAGTGCACGCAGCAGTGTGGACTTGCCGGCACCGTTGGGCCCGAGGATCGCGAGCACCTCGCCCGGCTGCACGGTCAACTGCACCTGCAGATCGAACGTGCCGAGCCGGATCTCGATGTCGGCGTCGACGCCCAGAGCCTCCATCAGCGAACGACCGCACCGGTCGTTGCAGGCGATCCGGTGCCGCCGAGCCACCGATCGCGCAGCCCGATCAGCACCGCGAACGAGACAGCGATCAACACCAGGCTGAGGATCAGCGCTTCCTGCGGGTTGGACTCCAGCGCCAGATACGTGGCCAGGGGCATCGTCTGGGTCGTGCCGGGGAAGTTGCCGGCGAAGGTGATGGTCGCCCCGAATTCACCGAGCGCTCGCGCCCAGGCCAGGACCGCTCCGGCGATCAGAGCCGGGCGGATCGTCGGCAGTGTGACCCGCCGGAACACGTACCAACGCGAGCCACCGAGGGTTCGCGCGGCGTCTTCGAATCGCCGATCCAGTTGACGCAACGCTGCTTCGACCGTGAGCACCAGGAACGGCATTGCGACGAAGGTCTGGGCGACGACAACGCCCCAGGTGGTGAACGGCAGGCGGAAATCGAACCATCGGTCGAGGTATTGGCCGAACAGCCCACGGCGCCCGAACGAGAAGAACAACGCGACGCCACCGACCACCGGTGGCAACACCATCGACAACGTGCACAGTGCACGGACGACGCCGCGCCCAGGAAAGTTGACGCGAGCGAGCAGCCACGCGAGCGGGATTCCGAAGAACAGGGCGAACCCGGTCGCCCACAGCGAGCACGTCAGCGACAGCCACAGCGCCTGGCGGACCGACTCTTGGCCGAGCACGTCCCAGGCCTTGCTCCACGGTGCCCGCCAGATCAGACCGACGAACGGCAGGCTGAAGAAAGCGATTGCAATCAGCGCGATCAGCAGCGCCGGAAGTGGCAGACGTTCGGCGTTGGTGCGGCGCCGAGATCGGTGCAACGGCCGGACAGACATCCGGTGACAATAGGTCATTCGTTGACCATTGCGGCCAAAGATGTCAGGCGGTGGTCGACCGTGACGACCGGCCGCCCGAACTGCCGGAGCGTTTGCGAACGGACTTCGGACCTGAGCGAACGAGCGCGGCGAGTGCCCGTTCGACCTCCTGGGCGAGGATCACGCTCGACATGTCGCGAGCGATCGGGCGTAACGCACCGACCGCTGTCGCGACCTCGTCCGGTGTTGCATCACCGGCGAAACCAGCACCGGATCGGTCGAGGATCAGCGCCACGGTGTCATCGACGGCCTTGGCCAACCGACGTCGGAGCAGATCGCGGATCTTGCCGGAGATGTCGATGTCGATCCCGGCCCGGCGGAGTTGCAGGGCGTGATCGAGCAGCGCTGGGCTGGGCACGGTCCAGTTGCCGTTGCGCTCCGGCTGCAGGTAGCCGCGGTCCTGCAGTTCGCCGATCAGACCAGGACGGCTGTCGGTGATGCGGTTGATCGTGGCGACGAGTTCGTCGTGGCTGACCGTGCGCGGACGATCGTCGGACCACGGTGCGCTGAGCGTTGCATCGACGCCCAGCCACTCCGAGATCGTCCGCGTCGGATTCTCTTCGGCCACCAATGCCTTGATCGTCTGCAGGCTCAGTCCCCGGTCGCGAAGATCGGCGACCACCGCCAGCCGCTCGACATGGGTCGCTCCGTAGACGGCATCTCGGCCGCGCTTGGCCGGCCGGGGTAGCAGGTGTTCTGCCTGGTAGAAGCGGATCGTTCGAACGCTGACGCCGCTCTGCGTGGCGAGTTCGGCCAGGCTGAACCCGTCGGCTGCCTGATCGGAATTCGAGTCGGATTTGGCATTGTCGGCAACATCGGTCACAACGACAGTCAACCACATTCTGATCGTACCGTGACAGTATTCACTGTCAGAATACGTTGACAGTGATCACTGTCATGGTCATGATGGACCCATGAGCACCACGTTCGCCCTTCCCCGCACAGCCGCCCGCTCGGAGCAACTCACTGCCGCATCGCAACGGTTGACCCTCGACCCGTTCACCGACGTCGACTGGGAACGGCCGATCGACGACAGCGCGTTCCACCTGCCGCCTGAGTTCCTGTCGCTGTACGGCACCGATGCCTGGTCCGCGATGTCCGAGGCGGAACAGATCACGTACAGCCGGCACGAAATGGCGGCACTGTGCGGCGCCGCGATCTGGTTCGAGAACGCGCTGATGCAGATCGTGCTCGGCCATCTGGTTCACATCGACGTCAAGGATCCAATGCATCGGTACCTGCTGATCGAAGTCGCGGACGAGTGCCGCCACTCGAGCATGTTCGGCGAGTACATCCGCCGTGGCGGCACTCCGGCGTACGGGCCGACTCGTCCGCTCGCTCTCGACCAGAGCGCCGAGGGTCGGGCTTTGTCGTACCTGCTGATCCTCGCGATCGAAGAGTTGCTCGACTACGCCAACCGAATCTCGATGCGCGACGAGCGGGTTCACGCAACGTCTCGCCAAATCGCCAAGTTGCACGTCATGGAAGAGGCTCGTCACGTCAGCTTCGCCAAGACCTACCTCGCCGAGATCTGGCCGGCGTTGGCCGACGCCGAACGTGAAATCGTGATCTCGGCAGCTCCCGATCTGATCGGAGCAATCGTCTCGCTGAGCCTCGACCCAGCGGTGTTCGACGAACTCGGTATCGACAACGGATTCGAGATCGCTCGCGCCAATCCCAACTATTGCGCCCACGTGGTCGCTGGTCTCGGCAAGCTGACGACGTTCCTCGGTGGCCTCGGCGTGATCGCGGACCGCACCCGATGGGTCGAACTCGGCTTGGTCGCGACCTGACCGGTCGAATCGGGGAACTCATCAGCTACGGTGGGTTACTTCGAGGGGGAGTAGCCCACAAGCCGTCGATCGACACACTGGTTCCGATGGGAGCCCGGTCGACGGACCAGCTTGCTGGTGGGCGAGACCTTCGACCGCACGACCAACGTCGTGTCGGTCGGAGGCGTTCTCCGGTCGGCACCAGATCTGAAAGATGCCCATGTCGACCAAGGAACTGTTCCAAGCGTTTGCCACCGTCTTCCCGGCCGAGCTGCCCGACAAGACGATG
The DNA here is from genome assembly GCA_039920665.1 of Ilumatobacteraceae bacterium. Lineage (GTDB taxonomy): Bacteria > Actinomycetota > Acidimicrobiia > Acidimicrobiales > Ilumatobacteraceae > WLMZ01. The sequence goes on along the minus strand of JBDSDH010000031.1, from coordinate 6,433 downwards.
ATCGCGACGATCGTGCTCGTCACCCGCTATCGACGGCCAGGGTGGGTGTGGCTCGGCGCAGTGGGCGCATTCACGGTGCACGTGATCGTGGCAGTGGCCGCCGGGAGCGCGATCAGCCTGCTGCCCGACGCAATCGTCAAATCCGTCGTCGCGGTGATGTTCCTGGTCGGCGCGATTCTGCTGTTCCGGGCCGCTCGCGCTGGGAGTGCGGACGTCGAGTCGACCGAGGTCGTGCAATCAGCCACGGTCAAGGCGACGATCTTCGGCAGTTTCGGTCTGATCGTCCTCGCCGAATGGGGTGACCTGACCCAGCTCGCGACCGCAAGCCTCGCGGCCAAGAGCGACAGCCCGATCGCGACCGGCGTCGGTGCATGGTTGGCACTCGCCGCTGTGGCCGGGATCGCGGCGACGTTCGGTCGCCAGTTGGTCGCCCGGGTCCCGATCTACAAGGTCAACTACATCGGTGCAGCGGTCTTCGCGCTGCTCGCAGGTTGGACGTTGTTCGAATTGTTGAGCTGACGACCTGTCACCATCGCTGAAACCGGAGTTCGCACGGGTTGAGTCAATTGACGGCCAGGCGGCTGGCGGAGCGGTTGGCGTTCCAGTGGCTGCGGTGATTGGTGAAGTGTGGCGGGCGGCTGGTGAGCACGGTCGTCTCCAGCCACAGTCGCTTGAGGTGGCGCACATGTCCGGTGCTGCGGTCGTCCTCGTAGGCGGTGCGTCCGTGGAAGACGTGGTAGTTGTTGATGAACTGCATGTCGCCCGGAAACAATTCCATCAGCACGTGATTGACCGGCTCGTCGGCCATCGCAACGACGTTGCGAAGCGCTTCGCGCTGCAGATCGGTCAGCCGCGGTGATTCCGGGTGGCGCTGTGAGGCGAAGATGTACGGCGGGATACAGCGCACGAACAAGCGGTCGTCCCACTCCGTGAAGACCGGCACCATGTAGAACGGGCGACCGTTGGGCCCCTGTTCGCCGCGATAGTCGTTGGGCAGTTCGTCGTAGAGCGCAGCAGCGAGGTCGGGCCTTTCGGCGACGAGCTGGTTGTGGATCCGGACCGAGTTGGCGACCGCCGAGAGCCCGCCGGAGCGCCCGTTCTCGAGACACATCAGGCCAACGAGATCCGAGCCGTCACAGTGGAATGGCAGCGCGAGCCCACCGATTTCGTTGCCTCGAGATGTTGGATCGTCGACCGCCTTGTGATGATCGGTGACGTCGCCGAGCACGTGGCCGTACTTGTTCTGGGCCCACGGCAGGCCGAGGTGAGTGCCGATGCCCCAGTAGAGCAGCTCCATCTCGGCCTGGCTGTACGCCGCTCGATCGATGCCGCGCAATCGAACGAACCCTCGTCCGTTGATCAGTTCGTTCTCGATCGTTGCCAGGCGGCCGGCGAGGTTGGGCAACGGGAAGTCACCCTTGTCGAGTTCGAGCACGTCGTCCGACTTCGCCAGTGCATGGCGCAGCGACGCATCGAGTTCGGCTCGCTCGGCGTCGTCAAAGCACTCGGTCCACGTCGACTCGTCAGCGACGTCGGCAGAGGTCCACTCGCACTGCTGTTCGAGGATGCGCGGCGTGACGGTCATCTCGGGCCACCGTTCGAGTTGTGACGGGCAGGTGTTGGTTGTGGGCCACGAACGAGACGGCCGGGCAGATCGCCGGTGGGGACACCGTTGGCGTAGGTCTCGACACCTGACACGAACGTGTGGAGGTAGCCGGATGCCTGTTGCACCAGACGCTTGCCGCCGGCCGGCAGGTCGTGGACGATCCTTGGCGGGCCGAGTCGGAGGTGCTCGAAGTCGATGATGTTGACGTCGGCCTTGTAGCCGGGAACGAGCAGACCGCGATCGAGCAGACCGACCGCTTCGGCCGTCGCCCGTGACTGGCGTTGGATCAGGAACGGCAGTTCGAAGAGCGGACCACGGGTCCGGTCGCGACCCCAGTGGGTGAGCAACGAGGTCGGGAAACTTCCGTCGCAGATCGTGCCGACGTGAGCGCCGCCGTCGCTGAGGCCGGGCACGGTGTGGGGGTGGGCCATCATCTCGGCTGCGGCGTCGAGGTTGCCATCGAAGTAGTTGAGCACCGGGAGGTACAGCAGCGTGCGGCCGCCGTTGCTGAGCAACAGGTCGACGAGCAGTTCGTGAGGCCGAACGCCGGCCCGCTCGGCACGAGCGGCAAGGCTGTCGTGTGGGCGCGGTTCGTACTCGGGCGGATCGCCGAGTTCGTAGATGCGATCCAGCGACCAGCCGGCCCGAGATTGGCTGACCTCCGTGACGAGTTGTTCGCGGTGCTCGGGCTGAGAGAGGATCCGTGCCTGGTCGGCCAGCGCGAGATCGGCGACCGCTTGGAACGTCGCAGTACCACGCAACGGATTGAGGCTTCCCTGCAGACCGAGCAGCGCTCCGACGGCGCGAGCAGCGACCTGACCGCGCATCGACAGCCCCTCGGCATTGGCGCGGTCGAGCAGTTCGAGTTTGTTGCGGTAGCCCGGGCCGGGCGCGGCTTGGAGCAGCGAGATCGACAACGGACGACCCGATGCGCGCATCATCTCCAACAGCGTCTCGTCCTCGAGATCGCGGTCGGTGAAGTCGGACACCACCTGCAGGACGCCTTGGCCGGTTTCGCCGATCGCTCGCGCGATGCCGACCAATTCGTCACGTGATGCAGTGAGCGTCGGTGTGGGTTCGCCGCGGCTGGTCTTGTGGTTCAACGTGCGAGACGTGGTGAAGCCGAGGGCGCCGGCCCGGATGCCGGCTGCCGCGATTCGACCCATCTGCTCGATCTCGTCGGGTGTGGCCTGCTCTCTGTCCGCGCCGCGTTGGCCCATCACGTACACCCGCACCGGGGCGTGGCAGACCTGGGTCGCGAGATCGATGTCGTAGTGGCGAGCGTCGAGCGCATCGAGATAGTCGGCGATCGACTCCCAGTTCCACGGCAGGCCCTCGTGCAACACCGTTCCAGGCAGGTCTTCGACACCCTCCATCAGCTCGACCAACAGCTGTCGGTCAGCCGGCCTGACGGGAGCGAAACCGACGCCGCAGTTCCCGGCCACGACCGTGGTGACGCCGTGGTCCGACGACGGCTGGAGCCGGTTGTCCCATGTCGCCTGACCGTCGTAGTGGGTGTGGACATCGACGAAACCCGGCGCAACCAACGCACCGTCTGCGTCGATCTCTCGGGTGCCTCGGCCGCTGACGTCGCCGACCGCGACGACGATGCCATCGCGGAGAGCGACGTCGGCCGTGCGCTCCGGTGCCCCCGTTCCGTCGATCACCGTGCCAGACCGAATCACCAAGTCGAATGTCATCGCAACAACCCCCAGTCGAGCCGACGTCGGCACCGCCTTGCAGTGTCACACATGGCTCGCCGACGTGTCACGGCGAGGGCCGTCAATCCGAAGATGTCAGCGGAGGAGTTCGAGCCGCGGTGGCGCGGGCGGGGGAGCGCCGGATGCAACCGGGTGTCCATCGAGCCGGGCGCGGATGCGGGCCCGACGTTCGGCGAGCTCGTCGTCGCCGACTGTGATGCCTTCGATCTCGTCAGCCGGTTCGTTGTCCATGGCCCCAGTGTTGCTCAGATCGCGAGGGGCTGTTGACCGGCCACCGGCAGTTCGTCACGCCCATGACGGCAGTGAGCGACTGTCGACAGTTCGCCATGCCCGGCGACCGGTGCGTCCGGCTCAGACCAGGCGTTGCATCGCTGGTCGGGCAACCGAGGTCGACAACCCTGCCGAGCGGTCAGCCGAGAATTCGGCGGGGCGACGTATCCCGCAGCGCCGCATCGGGCGAGCCCACGTGAACGCCGTCAGGACAACCGCGGCGCCGACGATGACGAGTGAGCCTTGCACGCCGATACCCGACAACAGCGGAGCGGCGAGCAGCAGGCCCAGCGGACGGAGACCTTCGGACAGCGATCCCATGATCCCGAATGCTCGACCTTGCACGTTCGCTGGAACCTCGTTCTGAAACGTGGTGACGAGCTTGGTGTTGGCGGCCGAAATCGCGACACCACACACGACCAAGGCAATGGCGACACCGAGGAGCGGTAGCACGCCGACGGCGGCGAAGCACACGCCGACGGCGCTGAGCGAGACCACCATTGGCCACCGGGAGAGTCGGCCGGCGAGCAAGGAGCCGATCAACATGCCCGCCGAGAGCATCACTGCGAGCACGGTGTAGGCGGACGCACCGAGGGCGAAGTGATCGACGGCGAGCGACACGATCAACAGCGGCACCGGCGCAACCACCAGGTTGAGCACGGATGCGATACCGATCAGGCGACGGATGGTGAGGTTCGCTGCGAGGAACCGGAGTGGCCCGGTAGCGGCTGCCGCATTGACGCCGACACCGACACCGACATCGGCGTCGATGTCACTGGTCTCGTCGGCGGTGCGGGCACCGGCAGGTTTCGGCAACCTGGCCATCAGGATCCAGATCGCCGACCAGGCGAACGTGATCGAGTTGACCACCATCACGCTGCCGACGCTGAAGAGTGCGATCAAGCCGCCGCCGATCAGGGGTCCGACCAGTCCTCCGACCGCTGTGTTGGCCATGCCGAGCCCGTTCGCCGCCGGCCGATCAACTTCCGGAATCAGCGTCGGCACGGTGGCTGCGTAGGTCGGGTCGAACACCGCCGCACCGGTCGCCGTGATCGCGACGAGCAGTAGGACCACCGCGGTCGGGGCGTGGTCCGACAGCAACAGCACGGCGAGTGTGGCCGTGGTGGCCATCCGGGCCAGGTCCGCGCCGGCCAGCAGTCGGCGGCGGTCGAAACGATCGGCCGCCCACCCGCCGAGCGGCGAGCAGACGATCATCGGGATCATCGAGCAGGCAGCGACCGCGGACAGCAGTCCGTTGCCACCAGTGTTCTTGGCCCACCAGAGCAGGGCGATGCGCTGCATTCCGTCGCCGACGACGGAGACGACCTGGCCGAGCCAGAGCAGACGGAAGTTGCGATACAGACGGAGGATCATGCGGCTATCGTCATGGAGGTCACATTCGAATGGAAGATGATCTTTCGAACAAGGAGCACATCGTGTCCGATGAATGGCCGGAGGAACTCAAGATCACCGACCCGCAAGCGATTGCTCTGTTGTCGAATCGCAAGGCGCTCACCTTCCTGATGCCGTTCCTGCGAGCTGAACACACCCTCACGAGTGCTGCCGACGTGATGGGCAAGCAGCCGTCGACGGTCGCCTACTGGATACCTCGCTTCGTCCGTGCCGGACTGATCATTCATCGGGGGGACGAGCAGCGAGCTGGTCGGGCGATGCCTCGCTATCGAGGAGCGGCTCGTCATTTTCTGGTCCCGTTTCGGCTGCTGCCCTTCGAAGGTCGGGTTGCGCTGCTCGATGGAGGCCGGTTCGCGGTGATGAACAAGCTGCTCGACGGTGTCGACGAACAGCTCGAGAAGATGGGCGATTTCGGCCTTCGTTTCTCGGCGCCGGCCGAGGGCGGTGTCGCTGTCGAAACATCGGGGGACCAGCTCGACGCCAAACTCCCAGTCACCGACAGCTGGTTCCGGATCAACCTCACCGAGCAGGACGCGACCGACTTTGCAACTCGGCTCGCGGCGCTGTACGACGAGTACGCCGACCGCGGTGGCCCGATCAAGTACTACGGTCACGTCGGACTCGCCCGCGAGCCGCGCCACGCCTGGCGATCAGCCGAACCGCACCGCTCGTAGAGCAGATCGCCGACGATCGCCTCAGGTCGTTCTCGAAGTACCCCGGGTAGATTCGAGACGTGCAGTCTGAACACGCCGCGACGGCGACGATCGACGGGATTCGCGGTGTGGTGGTCGACATCGAGGGAACCACCAGCGCAACCTCGGCGGTCCACGTCGGGCTGTACGGATACGCCCGGCCCCGCCTCGCTTCATGGCTGCACGCCCATGCCGATGATCCCGAAATCGCTGCCGCGATCGAGGCGACCCGGCGCGACGCCGGACTTGTTGCCGGTGCGACGTTGGATGACGTTGCGTCGGCGTTGGAGGCATGGATGGACGGTGACATCAAGGCCACACCACTCAAGACCGTGCAGGGCCAGATCTGGGCGGCCGGGTTCGAGGACGGGCAGCTCACGTCACACGTTTTCGACGACGTCCCACCTGCGTTGCAGGGTTGGGTCGAGAACGAGATCCACCTCGCCGTGTTCTCGTCCGGCTCCGTCGCCAGTCAGCGACCATGGTTCCGGCACAGCAACCACGGAGACCTGTCGCCCTTGTTCGAGGCTTATTTCGACACCGTCAATGCGGGGCCCAAGCGCGAGCCGATCGCATACGACCGGATCGCCGACGAACTCACGGGTCGCTGGTCGTGCACGGTCTCGGAACTGTTGTTCCTGTCCGATGTCCCGGCCGAGCTCGATGCGGCCGCGCAAGCGGGGTGGCTCACCGTTGGCCTTCGACGGAACGGTGAGCCGTACGGCGAAGCT
>JBDSDH010000030.1:0-8163 GCA_039920665.1 Ilumatobacteraceae bacterium | reverse complement strand
CGCCAGCCCATCTTGAGATAACCGGGTCGACTTTGAGAGTTCGGGGTGTTGAACACGAAGTCGACGCGCTCGGCTGTCATCTCCTCCAGGCCGAGCAGGGTCAGGCTGCGGAACAACCCACGGCCCTGATACTCGGGATCGGTCGCTGTGTCGACAGCACGTACTGCGCGCACCACCTCGCCACCGCGCTCGAACTCCCAGCGCATGAATGTGCGGAACGCCACGATGCGTCCCGCATCGGTCGCGACCCACATCGGCGATCGCCCGAACCGATTCTCGTCGTGCTTCCACGCAAACAAGGCCGGGTACCGAGGGTCACCGTCGCTGCCCAGCGAGCGGCCCAGCAGATCGACGATCGCAGCACGGTCGTCATCCACGGCGTGGCGGATCTCGAGCTCGGTCGAGGCACTTCGGGTACGGTGCGACCGGTCCGGAGCGACAACATCTGTCGACGGTGTGTTCTCTCGGTGGCGGGCGATACGTCGGTATGTGGATTCGAGGACCTCCACCGTTCGGCCGACGTCGAACTCGGCCGAACGCGTCGCAGCGGCGTCGCCCAAACGGCGCCGTAGCGGTTCGTCGGTGGAGATCCGGACGAGCGCAGCAGCGAGCGCCTGAGCGTCTCGTGGTGGCACGAGCAGTGCGTCAACGCCGTCGACAAGGGTTTCCGCGACGCCACCGACGGCCGTCGCGACAATGGGCAGACCGAGAGCGAGTGCCTCCATGATCGCGACTGGCAGGCCCTCCCACTGCGAAGCGAGCACGAATGCGTCGCAGGCCGCCATCACCCGCACAGCGTCCGGACGGAAGCCGGTCAGGATGATGCGGTCGTCGATGCCGAGCTCGGTGCAGAGACCCCGCATCTCCGTCTCGAGCGGGCCCTGGCCGACGGCGACGAACCGCACGGCCACACCCTGATCGGCGAGGATCCGAACAGCCTGCAGTAGGTTTGGGTAGTCCTTCTGGGCGCGAAAGTTGGCGGCGGTCCCGATCAGCAGTTCGTCCGCGCCGACCCCGAGTTCTTCGCGCACCGCCGCTCGGTCGGCCACCAGCCGAGCTGCGGCGGTTGTGTCGATGCCGTGGCGGACGGTCCGCGCACGTCGAGTGATGGGGCCAGCCATCGAGTCAAGCACCTCGTCGGTGACGGCAATGGCCGCATCGTCCCACCGGCTCGTGAGGCGATTGACTATCCGGGTCGGCCACCGATGCGTCTGCCATCGGTTGTGCTCCGTCACCACGACGCCGGGGCGGCGGCTCGTCGGGATCGTTCGCACTGCCAGACGGGCAACAGCACCGGGCAACGGCGAGTGGATGTGGATAACGTCCCAGTCGCCGCTGCGGATGTCGGCGACCAGGCGCAGTGGCCAAAGCAGGTCATGGCGACGACGGCTCAGACACGTCGTGCGAACACCCGCCGCCTCGAGCGCGCCAACCAGGTGGTCCTTCCACGGCAGCACGTACAGACACTCGATCTCGAAACGATTGCGATCGTGCGCTGCAGCGGCCGCGGCCGCGGTCAGTAGGTGCTCGGCACCTCCCGGGCCCAGACCCTTGATGACCCAGCGGACTCGAATCGGCACGAATTGGACACTAGTGCTCGCTCATCCGCTCTGGTCATGACTCCGTAGAGAAGGTAACGTCACGTTCTTGGTGAGCGAATGACTCATGCTGGCCGAGAAGGATGCCGATAAGACTCGTGAACGACCTGGGCGAACAGGAACTCACGGAGGAGAAGCGATGGGCGTGGGGAAAATGACAGCACGGCGGGTCTGGACCCGTCTCGCCTCGCGCACCGTCCGCATGCGCAGTGATCTGCCTGTCGTGCTGTTCGACATCGTGCTGACCGCATTGGCGTACGTAGCGATGATGGTCCTGCGGTTCGACGGCTCGGTGCCAGACCACTTCTGGTCATCGTTCGGCACGTTCCTGCCCATCGCAATCCTCATCGCGCTCCTGTCCAACTGGGCATTCGGTCTGTACGGTCAGCTCTGGCGCCACGCCAGCTTGTTCGAAGCGCACCGCCTGCTGACCTCGTCGGCAGTCACGATCCTGGCGCTGCTGGCGATCCAGCTCGTCGATCACGAGATCCCGATCTCGGTGGTGGTGACCGGTGCCGCACTGTCGGGCTTCTTGATGACGATGCTGCGCTTCCAGTCACGGCTCTTCTCATTCCGTCGGCGTGGTCAGGAGCCAGGGTTTCGCGTCGTGGTCATCGGAGCCGGCGATGCGGGCGCGAGCCTCGTGGCCGACATGGTCCGCAGCCCTCGTGCCGGTTTCCGACCCGTTGCGGTGCTCGACGACGACCCGAAGTACCACGGACGATCGTTCATGGGCATTGGCGTCCTCGGGGGCATCGAGACATTGCCGGCCGTCGTGGAATCCACGGGAGCACACCTCGCAGTGTTCGCGATGACCAACGCACCCCAGGAAACGGTCCGCCGTGCTGCGAGTGCAGCAGAGGCTGCCGACGTTGCGATGAAGATCGTCCCGGGCATCGGCACGTCCATGCGCGGCGGAGCGTCGTTGCGAGACCTCCGCGACCTCCGGATCGACGACCTCCTCGGCCGTGAGCAGATCACGACCGATCTCGACGCCGTCACGGCGATGCTCGTGGGTCGCTGCGTCCTGATCACCGGTGCCGGTGGATCGATCGGGTCCGAGATCGTACGTCAAGTGATCGACTGTGATCCGGCCAAGGTCGTGCTCGTCGATCACGACGAGACCCACCTCTACGATGTCGCGGCGATGTGCGAGGGCCCCGTCGTGCAGGTGCTCGCCGACATCCGCAATGCCCGTCAGATGCGGGCAATTTTCGATCTCCACCGACCCAACGTGGTGTTCCACGCAGCGGCTCACAAGCACGTCCCGTTGCTGGAGGCACACCCCACCGAAGCAGTGCACACGAATGTCATCGGCACCGGCAACATCGTGGACTGCGCGTTGGCGGTCGGCGTGGAGAGGTTGGTCCTGATCTCGACCGACAAGGCGGTGTACCCCTCGTCGGTGATGGGCGCGTCGAAGCGCATCTGCGAGCAATTGCTGATCGCCCGAGCGCCCGACGGCTCGGCGTTCTGTGCAGTGCGCTTCGGCAACGTACTCGGCAGCCGCGGCAGCGTCGTGCCGACGTTCATGCGCCAGATCGAAGCCGGTGGACCCGTCACCGTCACCGATCGACGGATGACCCGCTTCTTCATGAGCATTCGCGAAGCGGTGCAACTTGTGCTCCAAGCCGCCGCGCTCGCCGACCCCGAGTCCCACGGTGAGATCTTCATGCTCGACATGGGCGAGCCCGTGGTGATCCACGACCTGGCCGAACGAATGATCCGCCTGTCCGGGCGCAAGCCCGGCAGTGATGTGGAGATCCGAATCGTCGGGACGCGTCCTGGCGAGAAGCTCACCGAGGAGCTGATGGCCCTCGACGAACACGAGAGCGCAACGGCTCATCCGTCCATCCGTCGTGTGACCCCGATCCAGATCGATCCCGAACTGCTGCAGAGCGGGCTGGCTCAGCTGCATGCTGCGGCGCTCGACCTCGACAACGATGCGGCCAGCTTGCTCCTGCACGAGTTGGCCGGCGACGGTGGACTGCCGAAGTCGACGCCGCCGGTCTACATGGCCGTTTGATTGATCCGGCCGGCGAGGGTCGGTCGACTACCATCGGCAGGTGCGCGTCGTCATCACCGGAGGAGCCGGATTCATCGGGGCCAACCTGTGCCGACGCCTACTGGGCACGCCAGGGGTCACTGAGGTCATCGTGCTCGACGACCTCTCGACCGGATCGCGCGCAAACCTCGAGGGGTTGCCGATTTCGTTCGTCGAGGGCAGCATCACCGACGACTCCGCGCTGGATGCGGCGTTCGAAGGTGCCTCTGCGGTCGTTCATCTCGCTGCGCTCGGCAGCGTCCCGCGTAGCGTGCTCGACCCGCTCGCCAGCCACCATGCCAACGCGACGGGTACGCTCATGATGCTCGAGGCATCTCGACGTCATGGCAACCTGCACACGATTGTCGCCAGCAGCAGCAGCGTCTACGGGTCGAACCCGGTCCTTCCCAAGCACGAGGACCTCGCGTGTCGCCCGATGTCGCCGTATGCGGCGACCAAGCTGGTCACCGAGGGATACGCGCTCGCCTACGGCGCCGCGTATGCCTTGCCGGTGCTGGCCTTCAGGTTCTTCAACGTCTTCGGCCCGCTCCAGCCGGCGGGCCACGCGTACGCAGCTGTGATCCCGGCGTTCGTCGATGCAGCGCTGCGTGGTGAGCCGATGACCATCCACGGCGACGGCATGCAGAGCCGCGATTTCACCTACGTCGGCACCCTGACCGCCGTGCTCGCCGAGGCCGTCACCCGTCAGGTGACCTCGGTCGATCCGGTCAACCTGGCGTTCGGGACGCGTGTGTCGCTGCTCGACGCAGTGGCCGAGTTGGAGACGATCCTGGGTCACGAATTGCCGCGGCAGCACACGGACAACCGCATTGGCGACGTGCCGCACAGCCAGGCCGACAACAGCCGACTGCTCGCGCTTTTCCCCGGGTTGCGACCGGTCGCGTTCGAGGACGGTCTGCGCGCCACCGTCGGATGGATGCGGACCGTTCACCGTGGCTGACCGAGCCGAGTCCCCGCCCGCCGAGATCAGCCGTCATGATCATGCGACCCACACGTCGTAACACGATCTCGCACACCAACGCTTGGATCGTCACGGGCGTTGCTGCACTCGCAGGAATCCTCGCGGCGCTGTCGCCGGCCCGCCCGACGGGTTCATCGGTCCCGGATGCGATCGTCACGTTCGCGCTCGGAGCGCTGGTGACATGGCTGAGCGCTTCAGCACCCTGGTGGGCGCTCGCGACCGCCGCCGGCATCGTGACCGTCGGCTCGCTCGAGTCCAGTGTGGCATTGATCGCCATCGGAGCCATGACGACGCTCGCCGCGCTTTGGATCGGCTACATGAAGGCGACGATGCCTGTGGAGCGCGCTGTGCTCGGCGGGGCGATCGTCTCGGTCGCACTGCGGATCGAGATGCACCACTTCTTCCTCGACTCGGCGATCGTCGCCGGGACGAGTCTTGGCCTGCTGATCGTCACCGGGTGGATGCGTCGCCAGAGCTATGTGCGCCGGCGCATCGTGTGGTGCTCGCTGGGTTTGCTCGGGTTGATGCTCATCGGCGTGGCCGGCATGGCAACCGCTGCGTTGCGCGCAAAGAGCGATGCGACGAAGGGTTACAACCACCTCATCGACGGCCTCGACCGGCTCGACGCCACCGACATGGCGGGCGCCGCCGATGTGCTGAAGCAGGCTGCCGTCGAGTTGCGCCACGCGAACGAGTCGATCGACGGCCCCCTCACCTCGGTCGCCCGCTTCGTACCGATCGTGGCCCAGAACCGGACTGCGACAACAACACTGCTCGACCGGGCGAGCACCGCGGCGGATGCAGCGTCAAAGGCCCTGGCCGTCGTCGACATCGATCAACTGCGGATCATCGACGGTCGGGTCGATGTCGGTGCAGTGAGTATCCTGTCGGGTCCCCTCGCCCAGTTGAAATCGACGGTCGACGAGCTGTCAGCGGCACTGCACGACGTGGATTCGCCGTGGCTCGTCGCACCCCTCCAAAACCGGCTGCGCTCCGCTCGCGATCGCGTCGATCGCGTGACGCATTTGGCCACGGGTGCGAGCGCAACGGCTCAATACGCTCCCGACATGCTCGGCGCAGGCGGGATGCGGCGTTACCTGTTCGCCTTCACCAACCCGAGCGAGGCGCGCGGTGTCAGCGGGCTGATGGGCAACTGGAGCGAGGTCACCATCGACCGCGGGCAGCTGAGGGTGACCAAGAGCGGACGAACGGCGCAGCTGATCCAGGCGCTGCGCGATGGGGAGGGCTTCCGGCTCGACATGCCCGCCGACTACTTCTCGCGCTACGAGCACTTCGGGGCCGGGAACGTGGGCGTCACGGGCGCGCCGAAGTTCTGGAGCTACTCGACAATCTCGCCGGACATGCCGAGCGATGGCTCGGCGATGGCCCAGATGTACGAGGCCGGCGGGGGGCAGCATCTCGACGGTGTGTTCGTGATCGACCCGGCGGGCCTCGCCGCATTGCTTGGCGCCACGGACAGCAGCATCACGGTCGACGGGGTGGATCAGCCGTTGAGCGCGACGACCATCGAGGCGTTCCTCCTCCGTGACCAGTACCAGCTGCCGGAGAACGACCGCGAGATCGTGCTCGCCGCCGTCACCGAGCAGACGATCAAAAAGGTGCTCACGTCGAGTCTCCCAGCGCCGCGTGAGCTGATCGAGAAGCTGAGTCCTGCGGCCCTCGGTGGGCACATCTCGGTCTGGGCAGCGGACCCGACAGCGGAGGCGTTCCTGCGCACGATCGGGATCGACAACGCGCTGCCCGACTTCTCCGGGCCGCACGGCAGCGCCGACGGACTGGCCGTGGTCACCACGAACACCGGCGGGAACAAGATCGACAGTTTCCTGCGCCGCGCGATCTCGTACTCCCCCACCTACTCGGCATCGAATGGCGACACCAACGCCACGCTGACCGTTTCGCTCACCAACGACGCTCCGACGATCGGGTTCCCCGATTACGTGATCGGCAACATCATCGGCCTCCCGACCGGCACGAACCGGATGCTGCTGAGCGTCTACAGCCGTCTCGGCCACCTCGACAGTGCGATCGACGGCACGACCGTGCCCGTGCAAGTGCAGGGCGAGCTGGGTTGGAACGTCTACTCGACCTATGTCAACGTGCCGTCCGGCACGACCGTCGTGGTGACAATGCACCTCTCGGGCCGCGTCGCTCCAGGCCGATACGAAGTGATCTATCGCCCCCAGGCGCTGCCGACCGCCGACACGCTCACCATCGACGCACAGGACAGCGACCACGAGCGGATCTTCGACTTCAGCGGGATCCTGTCACGGCGGAGCGTGCTCAGCGCGTCCGGCGTCGACGCGTGGCGCGACTGACGAAATTCCCGCAGCGGCGGCACCAGCGGCACTCGTGGCGTCCTGCGATCCGGGCATGCAAGCGTGTGAATGCGCGGGATAGTGGGGAGCGTTGGACCACCGCCCCCCGAACGTCCTGGCACTCGCGATGGCGAGCGAAGCGCGGATCGTCGCGACCAACGGCGAGTAGGCCGAACTGCGTGCTCGCTACTGCTGAGCGAGCGTAACTCGCTCTTCGGCAGGCCCGTTGCGGTAGACGGGCCCGAGGCCGTCGATGATGACATGTTGGAGCACGGCATGATCGATCGCGTACGGCGATTCGTAGTCGGCGCTGATCGCTGCGCCGCGCTGATAGCCCACGCTGAAGCCCTCGACACCGAATGAGATCGGGGTCGTTCGGTCGACGTGCCCTTCGCCGACCGGCACGTCGCCGTAGAACATCGACACGTCACCCTGAAACTGTCCGGTCGGTGTGAACACCACCCGCGCCGAGGTCTTGCCGAGCGGCAACTCGACCGAGGCCCGCACCGTGACGACAGTTGCGCCGAGCAGGTTGTGGACGTACTGCAGTCGATTGTTCTTGATGTAGACGGCGTATCCGCCTTGGGGGCCGCCGTGAGCGACGACGACACCGTCGGCGCTGGCTGCATTGCTCCGGTCGAGTTCGGCGACGATGTGGAAGCCGCGGTTGCGCAGGTTCGGAGCCACGGCTTCGGGCAGGGTGCCGATCCCCGGGTGGTACACATAACGGTCGAGGCGGCCACGGCGGTCCCCGTGCTTGCCCGGCTGGTTGTTGAGCGGAAGAACCTGGAAGCGTTCGGCTTCCTCCCACCACATCGCAACCAGTTCCCGCAGCTTGTCCGGTCGCTCTGCGGCCAAGTCGTCGATCTCGGAGAGGTCGTGGGCGACGTGGTACAGCTCCCACTCGTCGTCGTCGAAGGGTGCACGCGGGTTGCGGCCATCGCCGTAGTCGACGGTGAGCAGCGGGTGGAACGCGACGGCCTTCCACCCGTCGTGGTACAACGCTCGACAGCCCATCATCTCGTAGTACTGGGTGAGATGGGTTGCGGGTGCTGCGCCGTCGTGCAAGGTCGACGCGAACGAGATGCCTTCGATGGGCGATTGAGCGACGCCGTTGATCTCGTCGGGTGCGCTGATGCCGATCAGATCGAGCAGCGTCGGGACGACATCGATCGCGTGGACGTACTGGTGGCGGGTCTCGCC
>JBDSDH010000029.1:0-37418 GCA_039920665.1 Ilumatobacteraceae bacterium | reverse complement strand
CAGCAATTGGTTGGTCGATGGGCAGTAGAAAACCCCGAACGAGAAGACCGTCTTGTCGACGTCGTTGCACTCCGGATAGGGGCCATCGTGTTGATATGCCACGACCTGCGGGGGAACGAAGCTTGCGACGGAGGCAGTCCAGAACCGGGTCAGGTCGTCGACGAGCAGTGTTTCCAGCGATGGTGTGACGGGGTCGGTGGTGGTGTCGCCGTCGTAAGGAGTGTTACCGCCGCGGGCGATGTCGACGCTGTTCTGGTCGAACTTGAGGTTAAGCAGCGGCAGTGGGTTGATCTCCATGTCCTTGCACGCCGCAGCACCACCGTCGAAGCCGTTCTCGAACGCTCCGACCCGGTCGAATGCCGTGCCGTGCGCGCCGCCTTCGAAGACGTCGATACTGGTCGGTGCGCCGTTCTCGTCGCCGATGATCAGCGGGTCCTTGAGCGCGACCATTGCCGACAACCCAGCCCGGATGTCTTCATCGGTGAACGTCAGCGTCGGAGATTCGCCGCGGGCGACATGGGCGGTCCAGGAACCGGCGAAGCAATCGGCCTGTTGCTCGCCGAACACCGTTTCTGAGTCGGTGATGGCCGGGTTGGCGACGCGCGCCTGAATTGCATGACCGAATTCGTGGGCGAACACGATGCCGACGGCGGTCTGACCGAACGACTTGACCAGGCCGGGCACCAAGGTGAAGTCGTCGTAGGCCATGTAGTCGCCGTAGCCGCAGTAGAACGCGTTCTGCTCGGCGATGTAGGCCTCCTGCGGGTCTCCCCGACAGCCCTCGGGATAGGCCGGAATCGGATTACCTTCGCGACCCGGATAGCTCGCCCAGATGCCACCGGAGAGTTCGACGAAGGGAGCGCCATACGTCTGCGGATAGGTCACCCGCCAGTAGTCCTGAACATCGGCGAGCGCGAGCTGGAGAAACTCGTCGTAGGCCTGCGGCTCCTTGTTGGTGCCGAAGTCGATCATTGCATTGTTCGGATTCGGAGGCGGCGGCTCCGATGTCGGCGGTGCCATCGTGTCCTGGGTGACCGGCAGGGTGAGGTCGACGACGGCGTTCGACCGTCGGGCGGTCAGTCCGGGATCCGTGGAGCCGCAGGCTCCGAACAGAACAACGGCGACGAGCGAGGCAGCGAGAAAATTGCGGCGCATGGGGCGATCATATGACGCCCGCACCGGATCAACCGCCGAGCCGCTGCAGTTCGCCGATCTCGGACTGCTGACCGGTGACGATTCCCTTCGCGAAGTCGACCACCTCGCTGGTGCCGGCATGGCTCGCGGCGTACTCGGCCATCGTGATGCCGCCCTCGTGGTGGGCGATCATCAATCGTGAGAACAACGAGTCGGCGTCGGTACCTCTGGCCGATTCGAGCGCGTCGAGATCGGCTTCGGACGCCAATCCCGGCATGCGATCGAGCGGGACCGGCTGTTGCATCCAGGCCATCCCGATTCCGCTCTCGTTGGCTTCGGACTTGCCGTAATCGCGCAACAGTTGGATCATTCGCCCGATCTCGAGTTGCTGACCCTGAACAATCTCGTACGCCACCGTCTGCAGATTGGGATTTGCGCCGGGCTTGGCGAGGAAGGCAAACGCCATCTGGACCGCCTGCTCGTGGTGGGCCCGCATGTCCTGGAGGAACCCGATATCGGTGGCGTTGGGATCCGGAACGGCATTGCGTTCGCCGATCACGAATCCTGCAGTGCCGGCGAGGATCAACACCGCGAGCAGCGAGACGATGATGTTGACCGGGTTGCGATACCACGGCAGCACGATGACGTCATCGTCCTCATCGTCGGTGTCGGGGCCATCGGTACTCGGACTGTCGGTCGGGGCCGAATCGATTGTCACATCACGAGTTTCGCAGAGGAACCACCGTTCGCCACCTTCACCAGCGGAATGACGGCTGGTACGGTGCCAGCCAGGATGAACGCAGGGAGCATGGCCGCCGTACTCGTCGTTGCGGTGGGTGTGTTGACGTCGTGCATCAGCACCACCGGCGACCGGCCCGAAGCCGAGATCACCACTGCCGCAACGCTGCCTCCCGGTACGACCGATGATCCGGGACCGGGATTCACGATCCAGCCCCCACCGACAGCCGACGAGCCGTGGTCGGTCGACACTGCCGGCTGCGCCGATCCCGCTGCCGCCGACGCGACGATCGCATCACCGCTCATCGTCGGTACTGCTGCACCTCAGTCGGGGGGCTTGGTCAGCTCGATCTACGCACCGGTCCTGGTCGGATACCAGGCGTACATCGACCAAGCCAACGCCAATGCGTTGCTCGGTGACGTGCAGATCGAACTGCAGGTCGCCGATGACAAGGGCCAGCCAGAACTGACCCCTGTTGCAGTCGCCGGTCTGCTCGATGCCGGCGCATCGGTGATCAGTGCGCTTCCCGGCTCGGTCAACAACATCGCTGTTCGCGCGTTTCTCAACACCAATTGCATGCCACAACTGATGTCGCTCGCCAGTTCGTCGCGACTCGGCGACGCGAAGAACTTTCCGTGGACGATGGGCGGCGTTGTGACCGACACCGTCGAGACCACGGTGTATGCCAACGCCATCCGCCGATCGGTGGGCATGGATGCAACGGTCGCGTTGTTGGTGTCGAACGACGACGCCGGTCTCGACTACGCCGCGTCATTCGGCACCGCCGCGACCGATCTCGGGGTCGACGTGGTGCTGCAACAGACGGTCGAGCCCGGCGTGATCGACGCTCCAACCGCGCAGGTCGTCACGATGGCTGCCGCCGCCCCACAGGTGATCGTTGCGTCGTTGTCAGGCGCGGTGTGTGCAACATTTCTGACCGAACTCGGCAAGGCACGGACAGCGCTGCCGGATTGGAAGCCGGACGTCTACCTCGGCAGTGACTGCGCCGACTCGTCGGTCCTGCGCCTTGCCGGACCAGCGGGGAACGGCGTCCTGTCATCGACTGCGCTTGTCAGCGACGACCCCGCTTTCGTCGCGCGGATGCGCGCTGCGGGGCTGACCGACGGCTTCACCCGGGCCGAGCAGGGGTGGACCGCTGCCGAAGCGACCGTTGCGATCCTGATTCATGCCCAGGCGTCGAGCAGGGGTTTGACGCGAGCATCGATCATCGACGCGGCGCGCAACTTGTCGTTCACCCCGTCGCTGGCCCGTCCTGGCGTCACCTACACCACCAACGGCTTGAGCGACGCCTATCCCGTCGAATCGGTGCAGGTGGTTCGCTATGACGCCGCGAACCAAGCGTTTTTCGACGTCGGCCGGTTGGTCGCTCAGTTCGAGAGTTGATCCGTCTCGGCTGATCGTCGGGGCGAGTAGTAGATATGTAGTCGAGCCACCTCGGACGATCCGGGTGGTCCGCTTGAACCAGCTTGAATCCTGCGTGAACCCATGAGCCGTCGAACCCCAGTCACCAAAACGCTCGGTCGCCCGCGCTCGGTCGACTCCACCGAGACCCGGAGCAACCTGCTCATCGCGGCTCGCCGGACCTTCACCCGCGACGGTTACGGCGCCACCACCAACCGCAACATCGCCGACGCAGCCGGTATCACGACGGCTGCGATCTATCACTACTTCCCGTCCAAGGCAGACCTCTACAAGGCGGTGTACCTCGATGTGCAGTCCATCGTCGACGACTGCTTCGACGTTGCGATGCGTCAGCCCGGACGGCTTGCGGACCGATTCGGATGGGTGCTCGACGCAGCCAGTGAGCTCAACCGGCAGGACACCTCGATCGCTGGATTCATCGTCGCGATGCCGGTCGAGATCCAGCGACATGGCGAGCTCGGCGAGTTACGTGCCGCGGAGAAGAGCCGCACGATTCCTTTCATAGCCCAACTGGTCGAGGAGGCCGTCACCAGCGACGAATTCGTCGAGGGGGTCAACCCGTCCGCGGTCGAGGATCTCTTGACGGCGGTCATCTCCGGCCTCACCGTGCTGTCCACGCTCACCCAGGATCCAGACCGCCACCTCGCCGCTGTCGGTGCGCTGAAGCGGTTCCTGTCGGGCGAACTCGTCCGCCGTTTCTCGCTCGGCCCGCTGCCCACCGACTGAGCATCCCGTGGACGGAGGATTCAGGCGGTGTCGAAGGCAACCCACAGCAGGGCCGTCAACGACAGGCCATCACCGATGCGTCCGGCGGAGATCTCGGTACGGATCGTCGGCCATGGCACCCATTCGACACGGTCGGATTCCGACGGGTCCGACGGTTCGCCGACGTAATCGGCGCCGTTTGCCCGAAACAGGTTGAACACGGCGTCACTACTGCCGTTGTGTGGGAAATAGCTGCCGATCGGACGCAGCGGACCTGGCCGCCAGCCGGTCTCTTCGAGCGTCTCGCGGGCTCCGGCCTCGATTGCCGACTCACCGGCGTCGATCCGGCCGGCGGGGATCTCCCAGCCCCACGAATCGGTGGTGAACCGGTGCCGCCACAGCAGCAGCACGCCACGATCCGGATCGTCGACGACCACCCCGGCTGCCTCGGCCGGCATCCGGATCACGTGGTGATCGAAGCGGGCACCCCCCGGGATTTCGATGTCCGTGAGCGCGAGGCTGACCCATTCACTCTCGTAGATCATCCGCTCGCCGTGGACATGCCACTTCGATGAACGATGCAAGGTCAGGACTTCCAGCCGTTGAAGTAGGTGACCTCGTCGGCGGCGCGACGGGTGCCGGGCTTGAACGTGTCGCCGGTGTAGTAGGCCACGGGCGTCATCGCGACCTGGGTGACCGTCGGCGGAATGCCGAGCAGCTCGCGAGCTTCTGCTTCGTACTCCAGGTGCAGCGTGGTCCATGCGGTGCCGAGCCCGCGGCTGCGGGCAGCGAGCATGAAGCTCCACACGGCGGGCAGGATGCTGCCGTAGAAGCCGGACACCGCGCCTTGGGAGCCAACGGGCGCGCCGAGGCTGCACGGGACAACCAACGCCGGCACGTCCTGGAGGACATTGGCGAGGTGATCGGAACTGTCCATGATGGCACCGATGTTCTCGCGGCCGGGTTGTGGGGAGGACCCTTGCACCGCTTGGCGCTGGGACGCCATGTAGGGCTCGTAGGCGCGGCGGTAGAGATCGGCAAGACCCTGCTTGAGCGTTGGATCGTCGATCACCAGCCAGCGCCAGCGTTGCACGTTGCCCCCGGCCGGCGCCTGAGTCGCGACCGTGATGCAATCGAGGATGGTCTGGCGATCCACCGGCCGGGTCAGGTCGAGCCGCTTGCGAACGGCTCGGGTGGTGGTGAGCAGATGATCGGTCTGGGCGATGTCGAACTCTGGCGGATCCGTGGGCGTGGTGGTCATGACGCTCACCCTAGAGACGCCCGCTGACTGGGCATGGATCGGGAGGAGTCCGTCGGTCATCGCTGATCGCTGCGGCCACTACGTTGTGCAGCGTGTCACCGCTCGATCGAACACGGCCCCACTCGACCCAGAATCGCCGAACATCTTGGCGACCAATCGTCGTCGGCCTGTCGGCGGCACTCATCGCTGCGGCGTGTGGCTCGACATTGCCCGGTGTTGTCGCGACCCGATCCATTCAAGCTGTCGTCGTGGTGACCGAGCCGCCCACCGCTGCGACCGATGTGCCTGTGACGGATCCGGTGACGACTGATGCGCCACCGGAGACCGACACCCCCGCGACCGACGCGCCGCCGAGCACCGATGCTCCCACGCCGACCGAGCCCGGCGTGATGGACCTGCCGGGCATGAACATCCCGCTCGACGGACCGTTCCCGTTCGATCCCAACAAACCACCACAGCCGTTCGACGGGCTGATGGTTGCGACGATCAACGACCTGATCGCGTGGTGGGGACAGGAGATGCCTCGAGTCTTCGGGACCGACTACATCCCTCTCGGTGGTGGCGTGTTCCCTGCGTATCCAGGTTTGGACACCTATCCGCAGCCAGGGTGTTTCAACACCTACGCGGACATCGCCGGCAACGGCTACTACTGCCCGACCGGCGATTACATCGTCTGGGATGACGTGAACTACGCCTTACCGAACTACAACGACCACGGCTCCGGCGCCGTGACCGGTCTGATGTAGCACGAATGGGGTCACGCGATCCAGGCCCGCACCGGCGTCTACGACATCGTGCCGGCTGTGCCCTTGATCGTCCAGGAGCTGCAGGCCGATTGCTACAGCGGATCGTGGTTCGCGCACATCGCTCGCGGCGAGAGCGACACCTTGTCGTTCAGCGATGCCGATATTCGAAGCGGCCTGATCGACACCGCGCTGTCAGCAGACCCGGTCGGAACGACCCCCGATATCCAGGGCGCTCACGGTGCCGGCTTCGACCGGGTGTCAGCGTTCCAGGACGGCTTCGTCCTCGGCACCGAAGAGTGCGCGACGTACGCCACGACGTTCCCCACGATCACCGAGATCGGATTCACCCCCGACGAACTCGCAACCGACGACCCCGGAGATGTGTCGTATGCCGACCTGATCGTCGACATCCCGGCTGATCTCAATGCGTACTGGCAATCCAACCTGTCGAGCTTCACTCCGATCACGCTCGTTCCGTTCACCGGTCCGGCGCCGACGTGCGGAGCAGTCGACATGGCTGCCAACACCAACCCGCTCGCCCTCTACTGCCCGGATACAGCGACCGTGTATCTCGACGAGGCAGGCACACAGAGCGCGCTCGCGAGTTTCGGTGATTTCGGACCTGGCTACCTCCTCGCCACGGCGTGGGGTGAAGGCGTCCAGGTCGGGCTCGACAGCGAACTCGTCGGCGAGGGTCGGGTGCTGTACAGCGATTGTCTCGTCGGGGTGTGGGCCGGGAGCCTGCCGACCCAGTTGACCGATGCGCGGCCTCTGGCCATCTCGGCGGGTGATCTCGACGAAGCGATTGCAACGGCGATCGCACTTGGCGACAACAGCGCAGCAGACGACCTTCGCGGCGACGCGTTCGCGAAGGTCGAGGCGTTCCGCACGGGTGTGCTCGGTGGCCGCGACGGCTGCGACAACAACTTCGGCACGACCGGCTGACCGGCTGGTCGAGCGTTTGATCGGCCGGTCGACGTGGCGGATTGTGGCATGTTGGGCGGATGGAGATCATCGTTGGCCCAACGCCCCAGGACACTGCCGAACTCGCTGCGACGTGGATGGCCCGCCGGATCACGTCGGCTGTGCGACTGCGCGAGGTGTGTCGGGTCGCGGTCAGTGGGGGAGCGACGCCGGCGCTGATGCTCGACGCACTGGCGACGATGGCCCTGCCCTGGAAGCAGGTGCACCTGTATCAGGTCGACGAACGGGTCGCCACCGACGGCGACCCGGATCGCAATGCCACGCAGTTGACCGAGCACCTGATCGACCGGATCCAGATCCCCGCCCGCAACGTGCATCTGATGCCGGTGACCGCCGCCTCGCTCGGGCGGGCCTGCGCCAGATATGCCGCGTCGCTCGGCGACGAGCCACTCGACATCGTCCATCTCGGCATCGGCGACGACGGCCACACGGCATCATGGCCACCCGGAGACCCGGTCAT
Source organism: Ilumatobacteraceae bacterium (assembly GCA_039920665.1). GTDB lineage: Bacteria > Actinomycetota > Acidimicrobiia > Acidimicrobiales > Ilumatobacteraceae > WLMZ01. The sequence goes on along the minus strand of JBDSDH010000029.1, from coordinate 29,946 downwards.
CGACGTCTCTGACCCGGTCGCGATGAGTGCCGTCTACAACGGACGAATCAGAATGACGCTCACACCGGGCGTGGTCAATGCGGCCAGGGCTCGGATGATGCTGTCCGTCGGTGTGTCCAAGTCTGGTCCACTCGCCGGCTGGATGCTGCATCGCGGTGATCTGCCGGTGCGACGGGTGCGTCGAACGGGTACGACACTGATCCTCGACCAAGCGGCTGCGAGCCAGTTGCAGCACGGGTAGCGTCGCCCTCGTGGACATCACCTCGACTTCCGCCTGGGCCGCACTTGTCGCCCAGGCCCACGATGCACCGGTCGACTCGCTTCGCGAACTGTTCGCCGCTGATCCCGATCGTGCGAAACGGTTCACCCGAACTGCCGCCGACCTCCTTGTCGACTTCTCCAAGCAGCGCATCACCGAGCAAACCCTGCAACGCTTGATCGCCGTTGCCCGGGCCGCCGATGTCGAGTCACGTCGCGACGCGATGTTCGCCGGCGAGCGGATCAACACAACCGAGGACCGAGCCGTGTTGCACACGGCGTTGCGCGCCCCGCGCGGATCGGTCGTGATGGTCACCGAGGCCGGTGGCGAGCCACACGACGTGGTGCCCGATGTCCATGCAACCCTCGACCGGATGGGTGCATTCGCCGACCGGGTCCGCAGCGGTGAGTGGACGGGATTCACCGGCCAACGGATCCGTACCGTGATCAACATCGGAATCGGTGGCAGCGACCTCGGCCCGGCGATGGCCTACAAGGCGCTGCATGCGTTCAAGCATCCCGAGATCGAGTGCCGGTTCGTGTCCAACGTCGACGGCGCCGACATCGACCAGAACATCTCCGATCTCGATCCGGCGACGACGATGTTCGTGATCTCGTCCAAGACGTTCACCACCATCGAAACGCTCACCAACGCCGGCACTGCCCGCGATTGGCTGCTCGCCGGACTCGGTGGTGACCCCGCAGCGGTCGCCAAGCACTTCGTCGCGGTGTCGACCAACGCCACCAAGGTGGCCGAGTTCGGCATCGACACCGACAACATGTTCGGTTTCTGGGACTGGGTCGGCGGTCGCTACTCGGTCGACTCGGCGATCGGGCTGAGTGTGATGATCTCGATCGGACCGGAACAGTTCGGCGAGTTCCTGGCCGGCTTCCACACGATCGACGAACATTTCTGTACCGCTCCACTGGCCGACAACGTGCCGGTCCTGATGGCGATGATCGGCATCTGGAACAGCAACATCCTCGGTGCTCAGAGCGTCGCGGTACTGCCCTACGCCCATGAATTGAGTCGATTCGCGGCGTATCTGCAGCAACTCGACATGGAGAGCAACGGCAAGCGCGTCCACCGCGATGGCACGCCGGTCACCGCCGACACCGGTCCGGTCGTCTGGGGCGAGCCCGGCACCAATGGTCAGCATGCGTTCTACCAATTGCTCCACCAGGGAACCCGGCTGGTGCCGATCGACATGATTGGTTTCGCCGATCCGAACCACCCGTACCGGCATCATCACGATCTGCTGATGGCAAACCTGTTTGCCCAGACCGAAGCCCTGGCCTTCGGTAAGACCGCCGAGGAAGCTGAAGCCGAGGGCATCCCGGCGTTCCAGGTGCCGCATCGGGTGTTTCCTGGCAACCGACCATCGACCACGATCCTCGCCCAGAGGCTGACGCCGCGACTGCTCGGCGAACTGATCGCGTTGTACGAGCACAAGGTGTTCGTGCAGGGCTGTGTGTGGGATGTCAACAGCTTCGATCAGTGGGGCGTCGAGCTCGGCAAGGCGTTGGCCAATCGGATCACGCCGGAGCTGACGTCCGAAGAATCTCCGCCACGATCGAACCACGACGGCTCCACCAGTGCAATGATTGAGTGGTACCGGTCGCATCGCGGCGGATCGGCCACTCCTTCACCGGAGTTCTGAGGACGGGGGTCCTTGTCATGGCGGTCTTCACACAGATCAACGGTGGGAGTGGGCCGGACGCGCCGACGTCCACCACCACGTCCAACTCGGCCCCGAAGCGTGGTTTCGGTCGACCGGGCACGCACCTGCTGCTGACCGAGACGGCTCGGGCCTCGTTCGAATTCGGAACCATGGGAGCACTGTTGCCGGTGCTGCGCAAGGCACCTCGTGGCGACGGGCATTCGGTGCTGGTGTTGCCCGGGTTCATGGCCAGCGACAACTCCACCCGCACGCTGCGCTGGTATCTGCGTGACCTCGGCTATCACGCCCACGCGTGGCGGCTCGGCGTGAATGTCGGTCCCACCGACCGAATCCTCGACGGCATGGCCAATCGGATCGAGGCACTGGCCAACGATGCCAGAACCGAAGGTCGCCCGATCAGCGTGATCGGCTGGAGCCTCGGCGGCGTCTACGCCCGGATCATGGCTCGTCAGTTCCCCGACGCCGTGCGTCAGGTGATCACACTCGGCAGCCCATTCGCACTCGAGGACCGTGAAGCATCGAACGCGAGCCCGCTGTACAACATGCTCTCCACCTTCCACAGTCCGCGCGTCGACTCGCTGCGGACGCCCGAATGGGGTCAACCAGCGATGCCGATGCCAACCACGGCCATCTACACCAAGGGTGACGGCATCGTGCCGTGGGGGAGTTGCGTCGACGAGGTGCGCGACAACTCCGAGAACATCCGTGTGATCGGCAGCCACTGTGGCCTCGGCCACAACCCGCGAGCCTTGCTCGTGATCGCTGATCGGCTGGCCCAACCGGTGGGCCGATGGAAGCCGTATTCGCAGCGCACTCGCGCTGGCTGACCTGACATGACGGCCCAGTCGGCCCAGTCGGCTCAGTCGGCGGTGGCCTCGTCTTCGTCCTCATCCGCTTCATCGGCGATCCGCTTCGGCGGTGCCATCGACAGCGTCAGCCCTTCGATCTCGAGCACGATCTCGGGTTGCCCGGAGAGATTCGTGACACCCAGTGGTTCGGTAGCGCGGCTCGTGATGCCCATGGAGACGACCGTACACCCATTGGCGGTGTCAGATCTGGCGGACGTTGGGGGCTCCCGCATCGACTTGGAAGGTCTTGTAGCTCGACACGGGTGACGACTCGACGGTGACGTCGTCGACCGTGCGGAACTCGGCCACCCACGAGTCCGGCGTGACGGTGTGCACGGTGTAGCCGCGGTGGGCGAGTTCGACATCGGCGACGTCAGGGAACGACTTGATCAGGTCGGTGACCGCTGGGTCGACGAGCCCGGCAGAGGTGATCGAGGTGTCGACGAACTCGACCGCGACCGGCACGCCGGAACCCGGCGGACCCGCTCGGAGCAGACCGACACCGGACAGATGGATGTCGCCGCTGAGCACGATTGCATTCGGCACGGCTGCATCGGCCAGGTGCTGCAGCACTCGGTCGCGGTTGACCGGGTAGCCGTCCCACTGGTCGTAGTTGAGCACAGCACCGTTGAGGGTGAGGTTCGACAGCACGACCTGCTGGGCAATCACATTCCAGGTCGTGCCATGGCTGCCGACGGTTTCGTACAGCCATTGTTCCTGCTCGGTTCCGGTCAGCGTCCGATCGGGATCGAAGGTCTCCGGACATGCTGGATCGAGGTCCAAGGTGGTATCGCCACACGACTGATCGCTGCGATATTGGCGGGTGTCGAGCATCGTCAACCCGAGCAGATCGCCCCAGGTGGCGTCTCGATAGATCCGGAACTCACCAGTCGCAGGCGGTGGGTCGAGGCGCACCGGCTGATGCTCCCACCAGGCCATGTATGCAGCCCGGCGGCGGTCGGGGAAACCAACGAGGTCGGCCGCGTCCTGAGGGACCTCACCGGCATAGTTGTTGTCGACCTCGTGATCGTCCCAGATGACGAACCACGGGCAGGCCAGGTGTGCGGACTGCAGATTGGCATCGGACTTGTAGAGCGCATATCGATTCCGATATCCGGCGAGGTCGATCGGCTCGGGCGTTGCGTGGGTTCGAACTGCGGCGCTACCGGATCCGACGGTGGCTGCGCCGCCTTCGTAGATGTAGTCGCCGAGCCACAGCACGAAATCGGGCTGTTGTTCGGCGATATCGCGATGCGCTGCGTAGAACCCGTCCTGGAAGTCCTGGCAACTCGCACTCACGAAGGTGGCCGTGTCGACGGAACCCCTCGGCGCGATGCTCGTGCGGCCGACAGCGCTCGTGTACCCGCCGACACGGAACCGATACCAGAACGGGTCGCTCGTCCCGGATGGTGGTGTCGCGACGGCATGGATGCTGTGACCATGTTCGGCGATGGCAGTCTCCTCGCCGGTCGCGATGATGTTTGCGAACGCCTCGTCGCCGGCGAGTTCCCACGTCACGACGACATCGTCGGCGGGCATCCCACCGCCGTCGAGCGGGTCAGGGGCAAGCCGGGTCCAGAGCACCACGCTCGTCAGGTCGGGATCGCCGGATGCGATGCCGACCGTGAACGGATCGCCGGGCAGCGCGACGATCGTGGTGGTCGTGATTGCGGAATCGGTCGCCGGCACCGGAGCCTGCTCGGTGTCCGCGGGCTGGGTGCCGGGGTCGTTGGTCGCCACAATCGTCGTGGTCTCGGTGACCTGCGTCGGATCCGTTGGTGGCGGCTTCGGAGCGGTCGTCGCTCCGTCTGAGGACGACTCGTCGTCGGTGCACGCGGCGAGCACGATTGCGACCGAACCGACCAAGAACATACGCCGAGAGATTGAGTCCATCTGCTCAGTCTGGCCGAGCGATACGGTGGGCTTGCGATATGGCCGAACCACTCGAGCGTCTCACCAACCTGCTCGCGCTGCTGTTGGAGACCAAACAACCGCTCACGCTGCAGCAGATCTCCGGCGAGTTGGCCGGTCATTATCCGCTCGGAGAGGTTGCCCTCCGTGGTGCGTTCGAGCGGGACAAGACGGTGCTGCGCAACGTCGGGGTGCCGATCGACCAGACAGTCCTCGGCGGCGACCAGGCGGGTCAGACCGGCTACTGGATCGATCGCCGTCGATATGAGCTGTCGGACCTCGAACTGGCCGACGACGAACGTCAAGCCCTACAGCTCGCGGTTGCAGCGGTGCGATCCGACGAATCGTGGGGTCAAGAGGGACTGTGGAAGCTGGGTGGAGGGAGCGAACGGCCGTCGCGCGCCGTCGCCGCGACCGTCCCGACGTTCGCGTCGTTGCCGGCATTGCGCGAGGCGGTGGCATCGCGGGCGCCGGTCTCGTTCGGATATCGCGACAAGCCGAGAGTGCTCGATCCCTACGGATTGCTGCTGCGAGACGGCTACTGGTACGTGATCGGCGTCGATCATGCCCACGCCGAGGTGCGCACCTTCCGGGTCGACCGGATCGACGGTGGGGTCGAGGCGGGCATCGCCGGATCGTTCGAGCGGCCGGTCGACTTCGACATTCGGACAGTCTTCCCGACCGACCCCAAATTGCTGGGCGAACCGGAAAACCAGATCCGAACGGCCATCGTTCGGATCGAGGCATCGCATGCGCCGATCGTGGCCAGCGAGGTCGGTGAAACGGCGATCGTCGAACATCGTCGCGACGGATCGATCGACGTCGAGGTGCCGTGTGTCAATCGCGACGCGTTCAGGTCGTGGGTGCTGGGGATGGCCGAGCACGCTGTCGTCATCTCTCCGGCCGAAGTTCGGGCTGATCTGGTGGCGTGGCTGACCGATCTCGTCGAGATGGGCAGCTGATGGCCGGATCCAAACGCACGCGGGGCCCGCGCCCGGCGCACGAGCGTCTGCGTCGGCTGTTGGTGATGTTGCCGTGGCTGATGCAACGGGGCGAGGTCTCGGTGGCGGAGATGGCGGAACGGTTCGCCCTCACCGAGGAGGAGTTGGTCGCCGATCTCGAACTCGCCTCGATGTGCGGCTTGCCGCCGTTCGTCGACGAGATGATCGACGTGTACATAGACGAGGGCACGGTGTTTGCCGGGATTCCGCGAGTGTTCACCCGACCGCTGCGACTCACCGCGCCAGAGGGTTTCGGATTGCTCGCGGCAGGTCGAGCGGCGATGGCGCTGCCCGGTGCCGACCCAGCTGGCCCGCTCGGCCGAGCGCTCGACAAGCTCGCGATCGCGCTCGGTGAGACACCTGGCGGTCAGGGTGTGGTCGTCGACCTGGGTCGTCCGCCGCTTGCGGATCTCGTCGCTGCGGCGACCGACGCCGGGGAGCGGCTGACCATCACCTACTGGACGCCGTCGCGAGGCGAGTCCTCGCAGCGGTCGATCACCCCGCGATCAGTGTTCGTCGATGACGGCCACTGGTACGTGTTCGCCGACGATCATCGCTCCGGTGCCGAGCGATCGTTTCGCCTCGATCGAGTGCTCGAAGCAACTCGGACGGGTGCATTCGACGTGCTCCGCGATGTCACCCCGCCCGATCCCGAACGCTGGTTCGCGGGCGACCCGGAGATTCAACGGATGACGCTGCGGCTGCCGACCGAACTGCTGTGGACGATCGAGCGGTACCCGAAGGACAGCGTGACCGCTGAACCAACGGCCAAGCGACAGATGGCGATGTCGATCGTCGAGATGCCGGTGACGAACGAGCAGTGGGTTCGCCGGCTGCTGATCCGGCTCGGCCCGCGTGCTTCGGTGCTGGCACCCGACGGGTATCGGCACCTTGGCGCAGACACGGCCCGTGCGATCCTGGCCAACTACGAATCCGCCGTGTCCACCACGGCCGGCTCCTCAGTCGACTGATCAGGCTGTCGCTCGTGATCGAGTTCGAGTTCGGCTGCGAATTGCCGGAGCAGCGTCGCGCCGATTTCGTGGTGACGCAGCAGAAAGGAGCGTTCGTCGAGCCGCTTGCGGCGCATCCAACCAGTGACTTCGTCGTTGCACTTGCTGGCGTTGCACGATCGGCACGCTGGCGCGATGTTGTCCAGCGTGTAACGCCCGCCTCGTGACAATGCGAGGACACAGTCACGCTGCAGCGGAGCGTCAGTCGCGCCGCAGTAGGCGCAGCCGCCCCAAGCCACCTTGATCGCGGCCCATTGATCCGGGCTGAGATCGTGGTCGACGCGCTCCATTCGCCGTTTGCGCCGACGCACACTCCGAGCCTTGCGACTTCGATCAACCGCCATACGCGTCAGCGTAGGTTCGCTTGTGGACGTGCACGGGGACACACTGCCCGTACCGATCAGCCGAGCGACGCAGCGTCAGGCTTCCGTGGCCGTGGCGACGGCTCGCGCCGGATCGTGATGTGGGAGCGCTGGGCGCGCCGGTCTCGGCACCATGAACGGTTCGAGCTGATCGATGGTGGTGATGCTGTGGGCGCGTAACAGGTGGGGCAACACGGCGGCCGTGGCCAGCGCGTCTTCGAGCGCATCGTGCGGTTTGGCATTCGACACGCCGTAGCGGGCGCTGACGTCGGCGAGGCGGTGGGACACTTGGCGATTTGGATCGAGCTTGCGTGACATCCGCAGTGTGCACAGCTGAGTCGACAGCTCGAGCGCAATGCCCAGCCGATGCGCACCGCGTTGCAGGAACGCTGCGTCGAAGCTGGCGTTGTGGGCTGTGAAGGTCGTGCCGGCGAGTCGATCGGCGAGTTCGCTGAACACGTCCGACGCCGGTGGCGCCTTGCGCAGCGAGGCTCGATCGAGACCGTGGATGTGGCGCGGGCCGAGCCGGAACATCCAGCGCCAGCGAGGGCGGACAAGGCTGACCCAGGAATCGAGCACGTTGCCCGAGCCGTCGGCGACGACCACAGCCACCTGCAGGACCCGGTGGCGCGTCGGCGAGAGGCCCGACGTTTCGACATCGACCACTGCGAACCGAGCCTCGGCCAGGTCGTGCGGAGTGGTCGCCGAACTCATGTCCCCACCATACGCGAGGGGTCATGCAGAGTTTCGTGACGACCTTGGCCCCCGGTCAGATGGCGGTCAGATGGCGGTCAGATGGCGGTCAGATGGTGGTCCGATGATGGTCAACTTCTTGACGACGAGGACCACGTCGTCCGTGGCGTGTTCGGGCAGCAGCCGCTTGATCAATCCGTCCGCAAACGGTTGGACGGCGCTGCCGAACAATTCGGTCGCCGCGCAGGCGAGCCGATCGAATCCATCGTCGAGGGTCTCGCCGCGGCGCTCGATCAGTCCGTCGGAGTAGAGGATGATCACGTCGTCGCCGCTCAACTGGACGGTTGCGTTCTTGCGGATCTGGCGATTCGTGACCGCCAGCGGCGCACCACCGTGCTCGAGCCACATCGTGCCGGCTGCGTTGACCACCAGTGGCGGTGGGTGACCAGCGCGGGCGTAGGTGACCACAGCATCCTCGCGGTCGAAGATCGCGCAGACGACGGTGGCGCAATACGCCCCCTCGAGCGAAGCCGCGAACAGATCGAGACCGTCGAGTGTGGCCGCTGGATGGCGGCCCTCGAGCAGCATCGCTCGCCGATTTCAACATTGCGGCCTGCAGCGTGTCGCTGATCTGGCGATACTGGCCGACTTCCACGGTGCGTCGGTAGGCGTTGTCGAGAGCAGCACCGATCGCATCGGCGATGAGTTGGACGAAGTCGATGTAGGCCTGATCGAACGGGCGTTGGTCGTGGAGTCGCGCCACCAGCACGCCGTGCACCCCGCTCTTGGCTCCACCCGATCGGGACTGCGTACTGCTCGGCTGGCATCGACAGGTCGGCATGGCCGCCGATGGTGAATGGTGTGCCCGTCCGAGCCACTCGAACGATGTCGTCGTCATCGATGCTCGACTCGTCGCGTCGGCTCGATGCGACGCGCACGATGTCGTCTCCGAGGTCGAGGAAAATGTCGACGCCGCGAATATCGGACGTCGAGCTCCTCAACGCAGCTGCAACACGAAGACACACGTCGGTGACCTGGTCGACTTCGACCAGCGACGCCACCAGTGTTGCGAGCGTCGCCAGTCGACGGCGGATGACCACGTGTTCGGTGGTTTCGATGACGAGTGTTTCTCGGAACCGAGTATCGGCCGATACGCATCGTTGTAGAACTCGATCAGATCTGGTCCCCATGTCACGAGGATCGGAAAGCGCGACGTCAGACAGATGCCGAGCGCAAGCTTCAGTCCAACCGACCAGTTCGCTGATGGCCCGAGCGGCGTGGAAGCCCAGTCGAATGCCTGGATCAGATCGCCCATCTCTGTGCCCGCGCCGATGGCGGAGAGCCACGCTGGGACATCGAGAGGTTGCAGGTCAGTGGTCATGGCGGTTGTCGTCGTCACGGTAAATGATGGGGAGATCTCGGCGGACATCGAAGATGATCGATCGCGAACGCCGTCTGACGGCGCGTGCCGCCGCTGTCGTGTGCTCAGAGCAATTCGGCGGCGAGGCTGGCGACCTCGCTGCGTTCGCATGCCGAGAGCGTGATGTGGCCGAAGCACGACTGGCCGGCGAAGGCTTGGATCAAGACGGCCAGTGCATTGTTGGATTCGCCCATGTACGGCGCATCGATCTGACTGGTGTCGCCGGTGAAGACCACTTTCGTGCCGTCGCCGATCCGGGTCAGGATGGTCTTGAGGGTTGTCGGTTCGAGATTCTGGGCCTCGTCCACCACCACGAACTGTCGATGCAACGAGCGGCCACGGAGGAACGTCACGGACTCCAACGAGAGCTGACCTCGGCCTGTCAACTCGTCCATCAACGCGCCGGCATCGCGGCTGTTGCGACCGTCGGTGAGGGCCACGATCGAGTCGTGGATGGCCGACATCCACGGGTCGAGTTTCTCGTCGAGTCCGCCCGGCAGGAACCCGACGTCGGCCCGCCCGACCGGCACGAGCGGACGGTAGATCGCGAGCCGCTCGTAGGCCCGACGTTCGACCACATGCTCGAGACCGGCAGCGATCGCGACAAGGGTCTTGCCGGTGCCGGCCCTGCCGTCGAGTGCAACCACGCTGACGTCCGGGTCGAGGAGCAACTCGAGCGCGAACCGCTGCTCCTTGGAACGCGGACGCAGTCCCCAAGCCTCCGGTGACGTGTGGCTGAGCGAGCGGAACTCGTCGTGGCGTCGACGCACCAGCGCAGACTGTGAACCGGATCGCAACACCGCAAAGCTGTTCTCGTCGAGACCCGCGTGTTCGGGCACGTCGATCTCTGCAGCATCGATTCTGCCGTCGGCATAGACCCGGTCGATGATCTCGTGGCTGGCCTGCAAGGTGGCCCAGCCCATCGGACGGGTGCTCATGGAACGGCCGGCGGGATGGTGCTCCTCCGCGCTGACGCCGAGATGGGCTGCCTTGATCCGCAGCGCAGCATCGTTGCTCACCATCCGCGTCGGGGCGTAGGTGGCCTGCCCGAGCGCTGCACCGATGATGCGGTTGTCCGGCTTGTCGGGGTCGAGGCCGTGCTCGATCAAGAGATGCTTCTGCACACCGTTGATCTCGATCTGCAAGGTGCCGCTGTGATCGACGCCACCAACAGGCACCGGCTTGGCCAACGAACCGCCGTGACGCACCCGCAACTCTTCGACGGCCCGCAACGCAGTTCGGGCGGCACGGCCGACGTCGTCGGGACGACTCTTGAGCCCGTCGAGTTCCTCGATCACGGTGAGCGGGATGACGATGTCGACATCCCCGAAGCTGGTGATACAACCAGGATCAGCCACCAACACCGACGTGTCGAGTACGACCCTCGTCCTGACTGACCCAGGCGGGGGACCGCTGGATGCCAGAGACGGCGAACCATCCGCGAATTCGACAGAACGCACCCGCACGAGATCGGTCACTGCCACCCCTTCGGAATCCCACGAAATTGTGATGTAGCCAGATATAGCAAAGGTCGATGGCTCCAGAGTGGCATCACGAGATGAACAGTTCGTTTCGTGCGCAGACCGCCGATCAGCGAACGATGCGCATCGGCAGCCCGCGCTCGTCGAACTCGTCGCCGTTGCTTGGCAACGTCTGATGGATACCTGCCGCAAATCGTTCCGCTGTCCACAACATCGCGTACGCATCGAGCACATCGTCGAGGGTGGCCGACAGACCATGCATCCGCAGAGCCGAGGCCTCGACCCCGAAATGCCGGCGAACCAGTGCACACCGCTGGGCGATGCCATCAGCCGAGTGCTTGGTGGCCAGTGGGCGCTCGTCGTTCATCACGACGAACGAGCACTCCGGATGTGCTTCGGCCACGCGTGACGTGTGCTGCGGTGTGAGGGCGCGATCGACCTCGGCGATCTTGGGCAGGATCGCGTACGACTGCTTCGACAACTTCACGCCTCGCTCCGCCAGCGAGATCGCACAGGCATCGAGATAGTCGGTGGCCTGGAGGCACGCTCGAACCGGTGTCGGGAAGACAGTGCTGCCACGGGGTGAGAGGTATCGCCTCGCCTCGGTCTCGGATTGGCGTGCGGTGGATGCGGGCATCCCGATCGGCATGTCGATGGCCACCGCGTCGTAGCCGTGATCGATAACGGTCGAGATCGCTCGTTCGATGTGGACGCCGGCTCGTGTCGCAACCACCCACCCGCCGTTGCACCCGTCGACACCCGCGCATGTGTGTTTCATCCTCAACCCGGGCGTCTCGACGAGCGCATCGAAGCCCATTTCCGTCGAAAGCTCATGCTCGAAGTCAACTCCACCCGCCTCACCTGGGCAAACCATTTCAAGATCGTTGCATTTGCAACAACATTGGTGCTTGTAATCATCCCTTCGAGCCTGTTCGATGTGCAAGGCGTAACGCTCCGTTAACCGAGGAGAAATTAGGAACCATGGCAACCAAGGCAGAACTCATTGATGCAGTAGCGACGAAGGCGGGTGTGAGCAAGGCTGATGCCGAGCGCACGATTGGCGCGTTCTTCGATCACGTCGTCGCGTCCGCGAAGAAGGAAGAGAAGGTCGCATGGCCGGGCTTCGGATCCTTCAGCGTCAGCAAGCGCGCCGCCCGCACGGGCCGCAACCCTCAGACCGGCGAGCCGGTCAAGATCAAGGCCTCCAAGAACGTCAAGTTCACGGCGAGCTCGACGCTCAAGGCTGCGCTCAATCCGGTCAAGAAGAAGTGATCCAGGAATAACCGAGAAAGGATTCGACATGGCAGCAACCAAGAAAGCTCCCGCCAAGAAGGCAGCACCCGCAGCGAAGAAGGCTGCTCCGGCAGCCAAGAAGGCTCCGGCTGCGAAGAAGGCAGCTCCGGCAGCGAAGAAGGCTCCGGCTGCGAAGAAGGCAGCTCCGGCTGCGAAGGCTGCTCCGGCAACGAAGAAGGCTCCGGCTGCGAAGAAGGCTCCGGCTGCGAAGAAGGCAGCTCCGGCTGCCAAGGCTGCTCCGGCGGCCAAGAAGGCTCCGGTTGCGAAGAAGGCTCCGGCCAAGAAGGCTCCGGCCAAGAAGGCTTCAAAGAAGTAGTCACGCCGACCAACCGGGCAACGGTTGGTCGAGCAAGCCACGAGCGGAAGGCTGCGGCCTTCCGCTCGCTGCGTTTTCAGTACGGGCGCGCAGCCAGCCCGAGACCAATCGGCACATCCGCGGAGTCGACCGTCCAGAGTCGTGTGCCGTCGTGACCTCCGGCCGAGTAGCAGCGCCAACCGAGCAATTGCTGGGCGCGCTCGGGAAGCGGAGCGACCATGTCCCATCCAGCTCCGAGCGGACCGGCCTCTTCGGGAGTCAGCCAGCCGAGCAGTCCGTCGACGATGACGCCGCCATCTGCCCTGAGTGTTGCGAGCAGGTCGTCGAGAGTGGCGCGTCTTTGGTGAGAGTGCGCAGGGAGGTCACCGGCGCCGGCTCCACGTCAGAGGTCGTCGATACGTTTGAACACTTCTGCTGCACCCAGTCCGAAGGGGGCCCCGAGCGATGCCAGTCGCCTGGTGATCCGAGTGCGGAACGCATCGAGCTGATCGTCCGAGGTTGCATGCATCGTGCTCTCGAACTGCGATGTGTGGGCCTCGAGCGCGGCGAGCTTGGTGGCGACGAATTCATCAACGTCTTCGACGTGGGCAGGCTCGTCGGCTTCCCACAACAGCAGCGTCGACGGTCGATGGTGAACAAGGCCGTGCTCGCGGTAGAAGTGCGGATCGCGGGCTGCGACGATGCCATCGCATGCGAGCAAGCCGGCGTGGCGATGATCGGGATGGAGCCGATACCGCTTCCACGGATCGTGACCGAGCACGACGTCCGGTCGAACGGTGCGGATACGACGGGCAACCTCACTGCGCAATGCAAGCGAGCTGTCGAGTTCGCCGTCGATCTGACCGAGGAACGTGACGGTGCCGGCTGTCGCAGTGCCCCCCAACACCCGCGCGGCATCGCGTTGCTCGGACTGACGATCGATGATCAGCGCATCGATGTCGGCATCTGGGTTCCAGGTTCCCTTTGACCCATCGGTGAGAACGAGGTGATGGATCACACACCCGTCTGCGGCCCATTTGGCAAGCGTGCCGCCCGCACCGAACTCGACGTCGTCGGGATGTGCGGCGATCGCGAGCGCGACCGCCGGAGTCGGCAGGTTCCGTGTCCAGCGGGACACGTCGGTCGGTGTCGTGGTTACGGCCGGCTGGCCAGGTTCGTTTGCAGCCATGTCGGCAGTGCCTTCTTGATCAGTGGATGAGCGAGGTCGTCGGGGGTGTCGATGTCGAGGGCCAGCAGCGTGTCGCGCTGCACGCGAACCGGCAACCCGAGTTCGAGCACATGGGCGAGGTGACGATGGAACGACTGCGAGCCGTACGCCGGCTCGAAGCCACAGTTGGTGGGGATCGCGATCACGTTGGTGCCGTCGCTGCGGGTGTCCGGCACCAGGACTGCGCCACCGCTCATCACCAGGTCGGCCAGTGACGAGGGGCATGCCAAGTCGCTGTGGGCGACGATGACGTGTTCGATCCCGGCGCCGGCGAGGGTTGCGATGCCATCCTGGACCGCAGCGTTGAGTCCGACTTCGGGTCGCCACAACACGGTGGCACCCGCCGACTCGGCCCACTCGGCGACGTTGGCGTCATCGCAGGCAACGAAGACCGGGAGGGGGGCAGCTGCCGCCAACACCCGCTCGGCTGTCCAGCGGGCGAGCCGAATCCGATCGGTCGGCGACACCACCGAGGCGAGCCGTGCCTTGGCCTGACGGAAGTCCTTCACCGGTACGAGCACGGCAGCGTCCACCCGCCACACACTACGGCCGTGCCGCGAACTTGCTCAGTTGGACCCGACTCGTCGCTACCGGCCGACACCGCCGGACCTAGGCTGACGGGCATGTCCCAGGCTGCGGTCACGGTGCTCGACGAGAAGTACGAGCAACACCTTCGAGACGCGTGGACGACGTATGGCGATCCACGCAAGATCATCTCGGTGATCGAGGTCAGCGCCAAGGTGTCGACAAACCGGGTGTATCGGTTGCATCTCGACGGTGGTGGCAGTGTGATCGCCAAGGTGTCGTCGTACGGCTCGTACTTCCTGTTCAAGGAAGACCACGACCGGATTCATCGCTCGCGCCAACTGTTGCAGTCGACTCGCTGGGCGAACCTGCTCGCCGACGTGCTGGTCGATCGCAACCCTCCGATCGAACGCCTGCCGCGCCAGAGCCCGCAAGTCTTCACCTACTACACGGGCGAACTGTGGACTGCGTTCTATCAAGACGTTCCGGTTCGCCATTCGCTGCCGCGAATCCTCGACGACGACCAGATCCGAGACCTCGGCGAAGAGATGGCGTTGCTGCATCGCGACTGCGCAGATGTCGCTCGTCGGATCCCGCTCTCGTCGAAGTCGATCAAGTCGGACGCGATCCACCTCCTCGACTTGTTGTCCGACAAGCACTCGTCGCTCAAGTTCCAATTCGACGCAACCCAGAAGCAATATCTCCGCAGTCAATGCCACGAGTTCCTCGAACAGCTCGACCGCTTCGGCTACGACGACTGGGCCAAGATCCCGGTGCTGATCGACTGGAACCTCGGCAACTTCTCGGTCGACATGGCCCGCCAGTCGCCCGACCAGCCTCGGCAACACATCCGCCTGTTCAGTCGTTGGGACTACGACTGGTTCCGGATCGAACCACGGCTGCTCGACTTCTATTTCCTCTCGCGGGTGTCGAGCGCTACTGGCGACCGAACCGTGTTCTCGTACTCGCCGCACACGCTGCTCGAGCCGCGGTTCAAACAGTTCCTCGCCGCCTACCACCGCATCTTCCCGCTCAACGAGAGTGAGATCCTGTTCTTGCGCGAGGTGTACCGGTTCTTCATTCTCAACTACGTCGTACGCGAAGGCGACAACTTCTTCCAGCCGGAATATTGGGGTCGGCTGCAACAAGAGGTCGTGTCGTTGTGCCTGCCCGCTGCTCAACGGCTGGATCTTCGCCCGCTGCTCGACATCCTCGATTGACTCGAACTGCCGTGGCACTGCGTATGACCACCCGTCTGGGGCACCCGACGTTCGCCGACCTCCCGTGGGAGACACCACTCACCGAATGGGACGACCCGCGACTGGTGACCCCCGTGCAGGGCGTACATCGCCATGTGGTCGTTTTCGTCGCCTATGGCGGAGTGCTGTACGCGATCAAGGAACTGCCGAATGAACTCGCAGACACCGAATACCGGCTGCTTCGCGAACTGGACGAGCGAAGCGTGCCGGTGGTGGAAGCCGTCGGCACGATCACCGGTCGCACGGACGATTCCGGCGAATTGATCGATTCGGCGCTGATCACCCAGCACCTCGATTTCTCACTGCCGTACCGCTCGCTGTTCCAGAGCGGCTCGCGGCAGGAGTTGTGGGCGCCGTTGCTCGATTCGCTCGCACTGCTGCTGGTGCGGATTCACCTTGCCGGATTCTTCTGGGGTGATTGCTCGCTCTCGAATGCGTTGTTCCGTCGCGACGCCGGTGCCTTGTCGGCGACGCTCGTCGACGCCGAGACCGGAGAGTTGCACAATGCGCTGTCGAATGGACAACGCAAACACGACCTGATGATCGCCGAGACCAACGTCGCCGGCGAACTGCTCGACATCGCGATGGCAGGGGGTTGGGCCAACGACGTCGATCCGGCCGCGATCGGCCTTGATCTCGTCAGCCGTTACGAAGGGCTGTGGGACGAGCTGACGAACGACGAGGTGGTCGACGTGGGCGACATGCATGCAATCGACACGCGCGTGCGGCGGCTGAACGACCTTGGTTTCGATGTGAGCGAGGTCATCATCGAAGACCGTGACGGCCGGCGCACGTTGCGGCTGCGGACGGCCGTCGTCGAATCCGGTCATCACCATCGAGAACTGCAGGCGCTGACCGGTCTCGATGTGCAGGAGAACCAGGCCCGCCGCTTGCTCAACGACATCCGCAGTTTTCGGGCCTACCTCGAACGCAGTTCGCAACTCGTCAACGACGGCCGCACCATCACCGACCACATCGCCGCGATGCGGTGGATGTCCGAGGTGTTCCAACCGACGATCGACGCGATCCCGCCGGCTGCTCGACGCAAGCTCGAACCAGCCGAGTTGTTCCACCAGATTCTCGAACACCGGTGGTTCATGTCGGAGCGAGCGGGCGTCGAGATCCTCACCGCCCCAGCAGCTCAGGACTACGTGAGCAACGTGCTCGAGCATCTTCCCGACGAGCAACAGGTGCTGCTGCGCGGGGATACGGCCGACAGCTGACCGCCGATACGGTGTGAGCCATGCCGATCCCCGAATCCGTCGCGACCCACCCGAACGACATCGCGGACAACACGATCGGGGTGCTCGGTGGCAAATGGCGGGCCACGGTCACCGAAACCGGCACCGTGGTGCCATGGGACGGCGGGCCCGATGTGCAGTGGTTCATCGCTGCCGATGACCGCTGGCACACGCCTGCCGACGAGCCGACGGTCCGTCAGCGTCGGCTCGACGGAGCACCCGTGATCGAGACGCGGATCAAGGTGCCCACTGGCGACGCAGTGCACCGCGTCTGGTGCGTTGCCGACAGCGATGGTTTGACGATCATCGAGATCGAGAACGAGTCGACGCTGCCGTTCGCTGTTGCCTTCAACCGCTCTGATCTGCTCGCCAGCAGAGCGCCCGCCAACGTCGCGATCCAGGGCATCGATCTCCCAGAGGGTTCCGCGGTGTATCCCGTTGGTCACCGCGCAACGGTGCGCTTCGGTCTCGCTCACTACCCGGATGCTGCGCCACGGTTGCCCGAGCAGATCCCGTCGGCGATGCAGGTCGCTCGCGGCTGGACGACCATCACCGACGCCGCTGGTCGAATGGTCGTGCCCGACAGCAACGAGATGGGCATCGTCGCCCGCCTCCGCAGCGAACTCGCGCTCAACGGTCCGACCTCGCCGGACGATGATCCGGTCGGGTTCCTCGTCGATGTCGGCCATCTGATCCGACTCGGCGAACAAGCAGAGCCGTGGGTGCCGGATGTGGCCGAGGCCGTGGCGCGTGTCGCCCGGCTGCCCCACGCTTGGGACGTCGCCAGCGCGCTCGACGGTGCTGCGATCGTGTTGCACGCTGCGGGCGAAACTCGCGCCCTGCGCGACATCGCTCGGCTGCGTTCGTCGGCAGCGGTGGCATTCCCCGTCGAGCCGCCGGTCGGACGCGAGCTCGCGTGGTACGAGCAGCGCCTTGCCCGTACCACGGGGGCCGGTACAGCGGATGTGCTCAGCGGTGGCATCCCGTCGGCGTGGCTCGGCGCCAACTTCGAGGTCTATGAATTGCCGATCGGCCCTGACACCACTGTGTCGTACGCGGTCCGATGGCACGGCGACCGGCCGGCAGTGCTGTGGGAGACATCCGGCCCAACTGTTGCGTTCACCGCCTCTGCGATCGCGCCGGGCTGGTCGACCGCTGAGCCGAAGGGCGAAGCACTCTGGCCGACGCCACCAGGTGCGAAGGCAGTCGTCGAGGCGATCGCCGCCGCAACCGTCGAATCCGCCGCAACCGTCGAATCGGTCGATCCAATCCCTGGCGCGACGGTGGACGAGCCGCCGTCGGACATCTCCTTCAGCTGAGCAATCGTCGTGTGCGACTCACTCGTTGCGCTCGCGCCGGCCACCGCTGACGGGATCACGCTCTTCGCCAAGAACAGCGATCGGCCACCCGGCGAACCGCAGATCGTCGAGTGGTCGATGCCCCGGGTCGAGGCGGCAACTCGGGTCACCCACATCACGATCGCCGGTCATGTCGACGCCGAGGGTCTGTCCGCTCCGACGGTGCGATGCCTGATCGAACGGCCGCAATGGTGTTGGGGAGCCGAGCACGGCGTCAACGAATTCGGCGTCGCGATCGGGAACCACACGATCTACACGACCCTCGATCCGCGTGGATTTCCCGACGCGTTGATCGGGATGGACCTTGTCCGGCTCGGCCTCGAACGGGCCACCACTGCGGACTCGGCGCTGAGCGTGATGACCGCGCTGCTCGAACGGTACGGGCAGGGTGGCAGCGGCCACGACCGGATGATCGTCGGCAAGGACAAGCCGTACTGGTCGAGCTTCCTGATCGCCGATCCGACCGACGCGTGGATTCTCGAGACCAGCGGTCGCACGTGGCAGGCCGAGCGTGTCCACGACACCGCAGCAGTCTCGAACCGAACGTGCATCCCGTCGTTCGATGCGGCCCATCGCCATCCCGGTCAGCCGGTCGAGCGGTTGATCGATCCGCGCTTGCGCGCGTCGCAAGCAGTGCTTGCAGATCGACCCGTCAGCGTCGATTCGATCGCCGCCCACCTGCGCTCCCACGACTCGTGTGTCGCGGATGGATGGAGTGTGTGCATGCATGTCAACGATGTCGAGGCGACAACGTCGTCGATGATCGCCGAGCTGCCAACGACGGGTCCGCCCACCGTGTGGATGTTGGTCGGCAGCCCCTGTCAGCACCAGTACGAGCGTCATACGTTCTGATCCTGAACTGATCCTGCACTGATCCTGAACTGATCCTGCACTGACCTCGAACTGATCCTGAAATGACGTCGAACCGGGTCTCGACACCGACGGTTTGTCAAACTATGGTTGGCCGATGGGCCGAATCGGCTTCAGCGCGGCCGCAGTTGCGCAGATACCCGATTCGAACGTGGTGACGCCGGACGACAACGAGGAGCGATGATGGCAGTGGATGTCGGAACACGTCGGCCGACGCGTCTGCCCGTTTCCGTCTCCGGATCGACAATCACCGCCGATGGCGGCAGCCAGGCATTCGTGTCCGGCAACTCGACATCGCTGTTACGCAACTACCTCAGCCTTGTGCGCTCGATGCGCCATCAGAAACGGGCACCGGAGATCGTGCTGCGTCGCGACGACATCGAAGTACTCGCTCGATTCCTCGGCGAGCCCGATGAGTCGGTTCTCGACCGACTCGCAGCGTTGATGGGCGCGACTCGTACCCAGCGCACGGCGATGCTCTCGGTGTTCGCATCCGGTGCACTGTTGATCGGCCTCGCCAGCTCGACGGCCGCTGCACCGTCGGTGGCGGTCGAACCGCCTGTAGCGACAGTTGCGACAGTTCCGACAGCTCCGACAGCTCCGACGTCAGCCACCGCAGAGGTCTCGAATCCGCCCGACGCTTCGGATCCGGCGACCGTCGCTCTCGTCGCAAGCGCCGATGAATCCGCAGCCACGTCGTCGGTTCCGGCGGTGCCGACGACCTCGGACGTGCCGTCGACGCAGACCCAGCCCGAGATCGACGGCTCGGGCACCACCGCCATCGTGGCCGCGGTCCCACCCGTTCCCGTTGTGACCGCACCGTCAACTTCGCGTTCGAATCCGGTGGCGACGGTGCCGCGCCCGACGCCATCGACCGTCTCGACCGTCGACACGTCGGCCGCCAGCTCGTCGACAACCGAGCCCGCCGTGCAGGTTGGCGATCCTCCGGTCGACTCGAGCTCGGCGGTCGTCGATGTCGGCGAGCCACCGGCGCCGAGTGTGACCGTGTCCACCCCGTCCGGCGTCGGCGAGCCGCCACTCGACGAGCCGACCACCACAAGCGTGGACCCATCGACCGTCGATGTCGGGTTGCCACCAGTGCCGACAACGACGACGACCGCACCAGTGCCGACAACGACAACGACGACGACCGCACCAACGACGACAACGACAACCGCCCCGCCGTCCAGCACCAGCATCGGCTGATCAGGCGAATCGATCAGGCGAGGTCTGGCTCGAGTTCGATCGTGTCGCCCGTGGCGATCCGGCCTGGCTCGAGCACGGTTGCGTAGACCCGGCTGACCGGGCCCCGATCGATGTTCATCCGCTGGAAGTCGCCGCCGACGAAGAACTGCGCATTCGATCTGCACGGTTCAGCAAACGCCTGGACGTGGCCGACAACGGTGCCAACCCGGATCCGAACACCCGGGCGCACGAGTGCCCAATCGAGTCCTGAGACGCTGATGTTCTCGCCGACCGAGCCCCGTTGGATCGGATGGCCCTCCGTTCGGAACTGGTCGATGACCTCGTCGGCGAACAGGCACAGCGCCTGCCACGGCCGGCCATGGTGGACCCGCACTCGCTGTATGTCGCCGACCACACCGCCGAAGTCGACGTCGACCGCATCGACTGCGAGTTTTGGTACGCCGCCGCCGGATCGACTCAGTTGGGTGACGATTCCGGCCTGTCGCTCCGGCATCTGACCGTCGGCACGCAACGCGTCCGATGCATCGCGCAGGCTCTGCCAGACATCTGCCAGCAACGGCCCGAGCAATGGTGACCGCGATGGCAGGTGGGCGCCACGAGCTCCGACCTCGGCCAGCGTTGCGTTCTGCTCGAGACCGAGCGCCTCTGCCGAACGTGCACGGAGCGCGTCACCGGCAGCGGTCGCGCCGGCGCTGGTCCTCCCCTCCATCATCGAGGCCCACAGTCCGCCCAGGTTGCCCATCGTCCGCAACGCGTCCTGGTTCGTGAACGTGTACGGACCGAGGTGAATCATGGTCTCACCGTAGGCTGCCCTCGTGGCTGATCTCGATGCACGTTCTGACTCATTCGCCCTGCTCGATCGTTCGGTAGAGGACGAACTCGACGAGATGCGGCTGACCGAGTGGACGTCGTGCGGCGGCTGCGCTGCGAAGTGGGGCGCATCGCTGCTGTCGAGCCTGGTCACCGACTTCCCGATCACCGACGATCCGTCGCTGCTCGTGGGCCTGGCGCCGTTCGACGACGCCGCCGTCTACCGGATCAGCGACGACCTGGCGATGGTGAGCACCACCGACTTCTTCCCGCCGCTCGTTGATCACCCTCGCGATTTCGGGGCGATCGCTGCAGCCAACGCCTGCAGTGACGTGTTCGCGATGGGCGGCCGGGTGACGGTCGCCGTGAACATCGCCGCGTTCCCCGAGCACTTCCCGCGGGCCGCGATCGTCGCGATTTTCGCGGCCGCCGCACAGGTCGTGATCGACGCCGGCGGATCGATCGCCGGTGGCCACACGATTCGCAACCCGGAGCCGATCTTCGGCCTCGCCGTGCAGGGTCTCGTCCATCCCGATCGGATCTTTCGCAAGGAGGGCGCCAAGGTCGGCGACGTGCTGGTGCTGTCCAAGCCGCTCGGTACGGCAATCGCGCTGGCAGGTGGCAACGCAGCCGACAAGGCCGAAGCGATCGCCGGGATGCGCACACTCAACCGCGTTGCTGCCGAGACCCTCAACGCTCATCCGGGAGCCGTCCACGCCGTCACCGACGTCACCGGGTTCGGCTTGTTCGGCCACTCGTGGGACATGGCCGAGCGGGCCCGTGCGGTGTTCTCGTTCGAGCACTCGCAGCTACCGCTCTACAGCGGCGTCGCCGATGCATTGGCTCGCGGTGTCCGCACCGGCGGTGATCCTCGCAATCGCGATCACGTCGAACATCATGTCGCCATTGGCGCCTCGGTGTCGGCCGATCAGGCCGCTGTTGGTTACGACCCGCAGACATCGGGCGGATTGCTCGCTGCCGTCGACCCGTCGGTCGCTGCCGATCTGGCGACCGCAGGATTCACCGTGGTCGGCGAGGTCGTTGCCGGCGACGCCCAGATCGCGTTGCGATAGACCGCTCATGGCACCTCGTTCGACCCCTGCTCGCGCCAAGGCCTCGTCGCGCAAGACGGCGCCGACGAGGACGATCGAACGCGATCTGTGGGAAGCCGGACACGATGTGATCGTCGGCATCGACGAGGTCGGCCGGGGATCGTGGGCCGGTCCGCTGATGGTGGGTGCGGCGATCCTTCCCCGTGACAAGAGGGTCAACGGAGTTCGCGATTCCAAGATGCTGACCGAACTCGGCCGTGAGTCGATCTTCGACAGGGTCGCCTCATGGTGCGACGCGTGGGCCGTCGGGGGCGCCAGCCATACCGAGTGCGACGAACTCGGGATGGCAGCAGCCCAGAAGTTGGCTGCCAAGCGGGCGATCGACGCCTTGGGTGTCACACCCGATGCGGCGCTCGTCGACGGGAAGTGGAACTTCGTCGCTCCCCACGTGCGCCACGTCGAGATGCGGATCAAGGCCGATGCCTCGTGCCTGTCGGTCGCCGCCGCGTCGATCCTGGCCAAGGTGACACGCGACCGGATCATGCGCGAGCACTCGGCCGACTACCCGCACTGGCACTTCGACACCAACAAGGGATATCCGTGTCCGCTCCACAAGACAGCGCTGCAGGGGTACGGCCCGTCGGCGATCCATCGCCGAAGCTGGGTGTTCATGGACAACTACGTTGTCTACCCCAACATGCGTATCATCCGCCCCGAGCAGCCGACCTTGTTCTGATGGCGGGGCTGTTCTGATGGTGGAGTTGTTCTGATGGTGGAGCATCACGATGTCGTCGTGATCGGCGCAGGACTGGCCGGGTTGCGCGCCGCTGTCGATCTCGTCGAGGCCGGACGCGAGGTGGTCGTTCTCGAGGCTCGTGAACGTGTCGGTGGTCGGGTCTGGAGCCATGTGTTTCCCAATGGCCAGTCGTGCGAGCGCGGCGCCGAGTTCGTCGACACGAACCATCCCGAAGTACTCGCACTCGCGCGCACGCTCGGGCTGACGATCAGCGATGTCACATCCGGTCACGATCCCGCTCGGCGTCTGCTCGATGTCGGTGGTCGGGCGGCACCGTTTGCATTGCACCATTCGCTGATGAGCGACCTCGAGCGGTGGGAGTCGGCGCTCGTTGCTCTCGCGGCTCGGGTGGATCCCGACGATCCGATCGGTGGCGCGGATGCGGTTCTGCTCGATGACGCCCGGCTCAGTGACTTCGTCACCGACCTGCAGGTCGGGCTCGTCGCCCGGGTCGCAATCGGACGCGAGATCCGCACCGAGTTCATGCTCGGGCCGGACGAGATCTCACAGTTGATGGCCGGGTGGATGACCGCCCTGCATCGCCGGTCGCCCGGTGGCCGCGAGGCATACCGGATCGACGGCGGTAACGACCAACTCGCGACCGGGCTGGCCGCCGTGCTCGGCGACCGGGTCCGACTCGATGCAGCCGTCGACTTGATCGACCCCGACGCGGGTCGGATCGTGCTGACGACGGGCGAGACCCTCGTCGCCGAGCACGTCGTCAACTCGGCGCCGCTGCCGGTGCTCGGTCGGATGTGGTACGACATGCCGCTCGAACTCGCACGCGTCAACTACGGAATCGGCGGCAAGATCAGCGTGCAGGTCGAGCGGCGGGTGTGGAACGACCATGATCTCGACGGCAGCGTCGACACCGAGCGGGCGTGGGGCCAGATGTGGGATGGCAGCGACTCGCAGCCCGGAGATACGGGGGTCCTGACCACGTTGCTCTCGTCGCATGATGGCGCTGCGATCGCTGCGATCCCCGACACCGCCAATCGTGTCATCGAAGAGGCCGATCGGTTCTTCCCCGGATTCACAGCGCTGGCGGGTGAACGAGTGCAGACCGATTGGACCAACGATCCCTACAGCCTCGGCTGCTACGCCACGTTCGGACCAGGACAACTCGTCGATGCATGGCCGTTCATGCAGCGCCGATACGGCACGATGGTGCTGGCCGGCGAACACACCGATGGCTTTTGCGGCTTCATGGAGGGCGCCCTGCGCAGCGGCGCCCGAGCCGCCCGCCAGATCCTGGCCGGCTGAGTCGCCGATCGTTGGGCCGCGCCCCCATCACTTCCGCGCATGAAATGTGACCCCCTCGGGGTCATGAGTCTTCGCGGAACGAGTGTCAGGGGAGATGATCGAGCGCTTGGGCGAGGTCGTCGACGATGTCGTTCGCCGATTCGATGCCGACCGACAGTCGGACCAACGAATCGGGCACCTGCAACGGTGATCCAGCGGCAGACGCATGGGTCATGTGGCCAGGATGCTCGATCAGACTCTCCACCGCGCCGAGCGACTCGGCGAGCGTGAAGACCTTGGTGTGGCGGACCACTTCGAGCGCAGCATCGACGCCGGCCGCGAGTGTGAAGCTGACCATCCCTCCGAAGTCGCGCATCTGCTTGGAGGCCGCCTCGTGGCCGGGGTGGTCCGGCAGTTGGGGATACAGGACGCGATCGACCGCTGAGTGGGCGAGCAACATGTCGACGACGGCGCGCGCATTGGCGCAATGACGCTCCATCCGGATCGCCAAGGTCTTCACCCCGCGCAGGACGAGGTAGCAGTCGAAGGGGGCCGGGATCGCTCCGGCCGCATTCTGGGTGAAGCGGATCCGGTCGGCGAGGGTCTCGTCGTTGAGCGCCAAGAATCCACCGACGACATCGCTGTGGCCGCCGAGGTATTTGGTTGCCGAGTGGACGACGATGTCGGCGCCGAGGGTGAGCGGTTGCTGCAGGTACGGCGTCGCGAACGTGTTGTCGACCACGACGATCGCTCCGTGTGAGTGAGCGAGTTCGGCGATGGCCTCGATGTCGACGCAGGTCAACAACGGATTGGTCGGTGTTTCCAGCCACACCATCTTGGTGTCGCTCGGCCAATCGGCTGCGAGGGCGTCGACGTCGGTGAGATCGACTGCGCTCCACGGGAAGCCGAGCGGCGACCAGACCTTGGAGATCAACCGGAATGTGCCGCCGTAGGCATCGTTGCCGAGCAGTATCCGGTCGCCCTGGGTGAGCAGCCGGAGTACGTTGTCCTCGGCCGCGAGGCCACTCGCGAAGGCAAACCCGAACGACGCATCTTCCAGTGACGCGACACACGCCTCGAGCGCAGCTCGGGTCGGATTGCCGCTGCGCGAATATTCGAAGCCCTTGTGGTTGCCGACGCCATCTTGAGCAAACGTGGTGCTGAGCGTGATCGGCGTGACCACTGCGCCACTCGTGGGATCCGGCGCCTGGCCGACATGGACGGCCCGGGTTTCGAAACCCCACCGATCTTGCTGTTCGTGCTCACCCATGTGCCGATCCCTCCTGTGTCGCTTCCCCCTGTGTGGACCCATACGCGGACATTGCCTGCAGATACGACAACACGTCCGAACGCGTCATCACCGAGAGCGGACGTCCGCCCGAGAGCACGAGCAGCGCCGCCGACGACTCGAGCATCTTGACAGCGAGCTCGACCTTCTGACCCGCGCCGATGGTGGGAAGCTTGGGCCCCATCACGGATTGCACGTCGCGATCCAAGACGCCGGGGTCGTGGAAGATGGCGTCCATCAAGTCGAGTTCGTCGACCGCGCCCGACACCTCGGCGTTCGCGAACGGCGGGGTGTTCTTGCACACCGGCAACTGGCTCACTTCGTGGACACGCATCAGATCGATCGTCTCTCGAACGGTCTGATGGGGGTTGACGTAGAGCAACTCCGGCGTGTTGCCGCGGCTGGCGAGCATCGATCCAACGCACTGGTCGCACTCGGTGAGGAACCCGAAGTTGGCCATCCAGTTGTCGTCGAACACCTTGGACAGATAGCCGCGACCGGAGTCGGGGTTGAACACGACGACGATGTCGTCAGGCTTGGCTGCCTTGGCGACCCGGATCGCTGCAGCCACGGCCATACCGCCGCTGCCACCGATGAGGATGCCCTCTTGCTGGCTGACCCGGCGAGCGGTGAGAAAGCTCTCCTCGTCGCTGATCGGGATGATCTCGTCGTAGAGGCTGGCGTCCCATGCTGCCGGGAAGAAGTCCTCGCCGACACCCTCGACCAGATATGGGCGACCAGAGCCACCGCTGAACACCGAACCCTCTGGGTCTGCGGCGATGATCTTGATGTTCGGATTCTTGCTGCGCAGATAGCGAGCCGTGCCGGTGATGCTGCCACAGGTTCCGGCGCCGGCGACGAAGTGGGTGATCCGGCCGCCGGTTTGTTGCCACAGCTCCGGGCCGGTGGTTTTTTCGTGGGAGAGCGGGTTGTTCGGGTTGGCGTACTGGTTGGGTCGGAACGCGTGCAACTCGTTGGTCAGCCGCTCGGCAACCTTGTAGTAGCTGGTGGGATCCTCGGGAGCGACTGCAACCGGACAGACGACAACCTCTGCACCGTACGCACGAAGGAGCGACACCTTTTCCGGGGCCACCTTGTCGGTCATCACGAACACGCACGTGTATCCACGCTGTGCGGCGACGATAGCCAGCCCGACCCCGGTGTTGCCGCTGGTCGGCTCGACGATCGTGCCACCCGGCAGCAGTAAGCCGTCGCGTTCGGCGGCGAGAATCATCTCCAATGCCGGACGGTCCTTCGACGAGCCGCCAGGGTTGGCGGTCTCCATCTTCATCGTCAACACACTGGGGATCTTCTCGATCTCGCTGATCCGCTTCAGCCGCACGAGCGGAGTGTTGCCGATCAGGTCGATGACCGATTCAGCGATGTTGGTGCCGTGGAGACGGGCATCGTCGGCGTTGTTTCCCCAAGCCATGACCGGCAGGGTACCGCAGCCCGATGATTTCGCCGATGTCCTCGGAATGGTTGCCGTGGCCTGTGCTGTCGTGTGCTGTCGTGTGCTGTCGGGTTCTGTCGTGTGCTGTCGGGTTCTGTCGTGTGCTGTTCGGGTTCTGTTCGGGTTCTGTGCGAGACCCCTGCGTTACCGTGACCCCGATGGCTGTCCGACCGACCCACGATCAGGTGCTCTCGCTGGCGCCCGACCCGGCTGCAGCCACCGCTGCGCTACCCGGGTCGGTGCCCGGCGTCTGGTCCGGGGCCGGCTGTGACGATGGTGCAGTCTGGGGCCAGTACATCGCCACCTCATCGGAGCCGTACAACGTCGCAGTCGACCTCTCCGACGACGTGTCCGGCCCGGCATATCGTTGCAATTGCCCGAGCCGAAAGATCCCGTGCAAGCACGTGTTGGGACTGCTGTTGTTGCTCGCCAACGGCGGTGTCGCCCCGGCGCGACGGCTGCCGTTTGCTGCCGAATGGTTACAGCGGCGCGTGGCCACGGTGTCCGCCTCGGTCGATCAACCGACGATTGCCGAACCGGTACCGACCCATGACGGTGGCGCAACCACGGATGCCGGCAGCGGAGCACTCGGGGGAGGCGCTCGATCACCGCGTGACGATCTCGGCGTCATCGACCCTGCCCGGCAGAAACGTCAACTCGAACGCTCGGAGCGGATGAGGGCTGGATTGCAGGAACTCGATCGGTGGCTTGCCGACCGGATCCGAGTTGGTCTCGCATCTGCCGAGCTCAGCGACCCAACCACATGGGAGCGGCTCGCTGCACGCCTGGTCGATGCCCAGTGCGGGGCGCTCGCCAATCGGGTCAAGCGGATCGCGACCAAGGTCGGCCAGCACGCTCGTTGGCACGAAGATGTCCTCGAGGAGATGGCGTTGATGCACGCGCTCGCCGTTGGCGCCCAACGAACCTCGGGCCTGCCGGTCGATCTCGCCGATGGCGTCCACGTCGCCACTGGTCTCACGGTTGCCAAAGACGACGTCCTCGCGAGCGTGCCATCCACCGCCCGATGGATCGTGGCTGGCGAGAGCCGCACCCGGGAGGACAAGATCACCGTCCAACGAACCTGGCTCGCCTCCGGACCTCCGCAGGGACCCGCGACGTGGGCGATGATCCTCGCGTTCGGAGCGTTCGGCAACGAGGTCACCACCGAACATCAGGTCGGCAGAGCGTTCGAGGCGGACATCCACTGGTACCCGGGCGGCATCAACCTGCGTGCCCTGGTCGGAAGACTGCACAGCGAACCTGGTGCCAGCGCGTCACCTCCGCCGGTCACAACCATCGCAGCAGCGATGCAAGCAGCAGGTTGGGCCCTCGCCGGCGAGCCGTGGCTCGAGCGGTATCCACTCTGCATCGTGGCCACGCCGGCACCACTCGGAAATGGTCGATGGGTGCTCGCCGACGACACCGGATCGGTGCCGATCGTCAGCGGCTTCAGTCGGACGGCCGAGATCGTTGCGGTGTCCGGCGGATCACCGATCACGTTGGTGGGAGAGTGGAGTGCCGAGGGCGTCTTGCCGCTGACGTTGTTCGCCGCCGGCCAGGCGGTGCCGCTGTGACCGACGTGCAGCGTGCCGGGATGTCGGCCGGACAGTCGCTGGCGCACTCGGCCAGCACGGAATGGTCGAACCTCGTCACCACCGCTGTCCTCGGCACCGATCGCAAGCGACTGCCGATTCCCCCGCCGGGATGGGAGTCGTTGCGACCGGTCCAGGATCCTGCCGTCGAACTGCTCGACCGCGCCGCTGCAGTGGCGACCGCTCGTCGGGCGGGAATGCAGCCGCTGGCCGCGCCATTGCGGATCGCACCCGTGCCGTTCGACGAGCGGCCGGAGTGCTCGACCGCCGCGGCAAACCTGCTCGCTCGGATGCTCGGCGGACTGCACGACATCGCCCTGCCGGAGTGGTTCGCGCTCAGTGTGATCGGGGGCGTCAGGCCGCCGGCGTATCTGGTGCCCGCGTTGTTGCTGCGCGGTCGTCGCAACCCGGCGTTCGACCTTGTCGCCCGGTTGGCGATTGGACCTCGGGCGGCGTGGCTGGCCGAGGCGATGCCTGAACTCGGCGTGCGCGTCGATCCACAATCGCCACCCGCTGGCACTGATCCGTTTCTACCGCCGCGCCCACATGCAGACAGCGGAGCAGTGGTCAGTGTGATCGTCGAGATGTTCCTCGATCGCTCGGCATCATGGGCAGCCGTTGCTCAGCTCCGGCTCGCCGTCGCTGCAATGGATCCAGCATGGTTACCGGCGCTCTCGCTCGAACTCAATCGAGCCCCGTTTCATGTCGCGACCGAACGCACTCGGGTCGAGCTGATCGGCCTCACCCAGATCCGGCGAGAGATGATGGTCGCGTTGGCACCGACGGAATGAGGCGGTCGGGTAGTTTGACCCGATGTCCGACAACCCGGCCGACCCGCCCAAGCAGCCGCGGGTTTTTCCCCGGGCAGCGCGTCTCTCCCGGCTGACGCCCGAGACGCCCGAGAGGCCCGTTGAACCGGATCCCACTACAGATACCGCTCCGGCTGCACCGGCGCCAGTTGCGCCAACGCCAGTTGAACCTGCGCCAGTTGAACCAGCGCCAGTTGCACCAGCGCCAGTTGAACCAGCACCCGTGGCCGCACCAGTCGTTGCTCCGCCGGTCGGCGGTGCAGCGCCCGCTGGTCCGATCACCGCCGCTGAGCCCCCACGGCGGACGTCGGCACCGCTGACGACGATCGGTGCAACGTCCAACGACGTCGTGGACCTGGCACGGTCGATTGCCAACGCCAGCCCGCCGCCAACTGAATTGGCGTCGACCGACTCGTCATCGGCCTCCGGTCCAGTCGCCGGTCGCGCTCTCGAGACAGGGCTGCCGCTGCGCAGCGTTGCAGCCACCAGCTACACGCCGGCGCCCGCTCAGTCGATGGGACCAGTGACCTTCAAACCACTCATCGACCCATGGGCCAACCGCTCGGTCATCGTCGCCAGCTTCGGCCTCGTGCTCTGTTTCTTTCCGGTTCTGTCGTTGGCGGGCTTGCTGATGGGTGTCTTTTCACTGCGCCGGATCGGCGCGAGCAGCGGCTCGTTGATCGGCGCTCGAACGGCGCGTTTCGGGGCGATGCTCGGCGGTGCTGGATTCGCGATCGGTGTCAGTTTCGGCGTCTGGATCCTCGTCACAAAGTAGCGCAGGCTCAACCCTCGGCTGGTCTGGCGGATCGTTCGCCACTGACGTGTACTTCGCCGACGTGTCGGAGCGCGATGAGGGCTCGCTCGACGATCACGGTTCCGACGACGATCTGAGCGACTGCAGATTCTGTGTCTGTCGAGCATCGACGGAATCGAGTTCGAATCGAGCGAGCTG
The DNA here is from genome assembly GCA_039920665.1 of Ilumatobacteraceae bacterium. Lineage (GTDB taxonomy): Bacteria > Actinomycetota > Acidimicrobiia > Acidimicrobiales > Ilumatobacteraceae > WLMZ01. Next base: position 11 of record JBDSDH010000029.1, on the reverse strand, counting down.
TTCGGCGGCCT
>JBDSDH010000028.1:0-7468 GCA_039920665.1 Ilumatobacteraceae bacterium | reverse complement strand
CGCACGAGCGCATCCGCCACCGCGGCACCCGGTTCGGCGAGCGCCGCAGCCACCGCCGCCGAGGGAGCACCGGTCGCCATTGCCTCATCGAGCGAAATCTCCGCCCGCCCGACAGCCGGCGTCTCGTCGATGGTTGCATACCGCCCCCCGTCGACGACGTGGAACACGGTGTACATCGCCAGCCGAGCGGTGTGCTCGCCTGGGTCGGCAGTCCATGCCCACCGGGCTGCGTTGGCGTAGGTGAGCGAGTGGGTGATGTCGAGCCATCCGTATCCGCTCACGTCAGGATGCTGTTCGAAGCTGAGGTCGTGACGAAGCATTCGCTGCCCGGCAGCGATGGACACCGAGTCCAGAATCCCAACGATGCCAGCACCCTCATCGAGCGCGTCCATCGCTGCCCCGACCGCCGCGACCTGGTCGGCGCCGAGCAGCACTTCGACCAGCCGTTGCCTGCCTGCCCAAGAGTCATCCACCGGCCGCTGCCACTTCGAATCGAACGACGAACCTGCAACCGCCTTCAGGAACGACCGCATGTACGGCAGCTTGTCCTCGCGGGTGCTGTACACGTGCATCGTCGTCAACTGAGCGAGCAGGTCGGCAGCGTGCGCCCATCCCACGTGGTCGAGCAGTTCGAATGCTTTCTGAACGTAGATCGCACCATGTCCGAACGCGAGATGGTGATCGCACACCGGCCGCAATGTCCAGCGGATCGCGTCCTGGCGCGAGAGCCCGCTGAGCAGCGCGCCCGTCAGCAAGGCATCGGCCTGGGATTCACGCTCGGCTTCGACGTGCGACCGGTACTGCGCCCGACCCTCATCGTTCACGGAAGCGCCCGACAGCGGGACCGGACGTGGTCGAACCGGACGCCGCAATTCGGATTCGGCCATCCCGGCAACGGCTTGGGCGACAGGCGTGAGCTGATCGTCGCCGGACATCTCCGCGGCTGCCGCGAGGCAATCGGCCGTCATCGCAAGGGCGTGGGTGAAGCCCTCCTCGGTGCGCGGCGCGATACGGGCGATCGCCTGCAAGAGGACGTCGACCGGCGTCGCCCCGGCGTGCAGCAGCCGCAGACTGTCACGGGCGATCTGGCCGTTGTATTGAGCGTCGATTCCCCGATCGAGACTCGTTGCGGCACTGGCCCGAATGGCCGCCGGCGACGGTTCGTGGACCGTCACGATCACGTCGTTGTCGACGACCGAAACCGCGTGGCTGGTCACCGCCTCCTCGCCGAGCACACAAGCGCCGTTGCTCACATCGAACTTCCAGTTGTGCCACTCGCATGTCAGCAACTCGCCATCGAGGCCACCTTGGACGAGACCGTATCCCTCGTGCGGACAGGCATTGTCGAGGGCATGGAACCCTGTCGAGGTGTGCAGCAGCACGAGCCGCCGGTCACCCACCTTGACCATCTTCATCGACCCGACGGCCATCTCGGATGCTTGTGCCACGACGCTCTGCATTGATCAACTGTGCACCCGATTGGGGATAAGTCAAGCGATCGCTTTTCTTATTCTGCTTGTTGTTCCACGTCGTCGGTGACCCGCGTCTATGGCGTTGCGTCGGGGCGGAGCCGCCGACAGAATCGAATGCTCATGATCGGCGGCGACGAGTTGACAATCGGGCCGGCAGCGGGTTTGCGCCAGTGAGTGGCCTACGGCTGCGGCCGTGGCAGAAGGCCGCGTTCGACAGATTCACGGCGATCGGCCCGGACGACTCTCCCAACTTCCTGGCGGTCGCAACACCCGGCGCCGGGAAGACGACGTTCGCGCTGGCCTGCGCTCGGTGGGCACTCGCTCAGGATCGGCGCCGGGTGATCGTGGTCGCCCCGACCAGCCATCTCAAGATCCAGTGGAGCCTCGCCGCCCACCGACTCGGCCTGCAGCTCGACCCAGCATGGACGCCCGGCGGCGGCATCGCCAAGGACGTCCACGGCATCGTCACCACGTTCCAACAGGTCGCCACCGGCGAAACCGCCAACGTGCTCAAAGGCATCTCCCACGATTCGTTCGTGATCCTCGACGAACTCCACCACGCGGGCGACGAGAAGGCCTGGGGCGACGCGGTGCGGATCGCGTTCGCCAATGCCAACCGACGGTTGTGCCTGAGTGGTACGCCGTTCCGCAGCGATACTGCCTCGATCCCGTTCGTGCGCTACGACGACGGCCAGGCATGGGCCGACTACGAATACGGCTACGGCGATGCCCTTCGCGACGGCGGCGTCGTGCGACCGGTCTACTTCCCCCGCGTCGACGGCAACATGGAATGGAGTGCGCCCGATGGTGCGGTCCTTTCGGCATCGTTCCAGGACGAACTCGCCCGCGACCAGGTCGGCCACCGCCTACGGGCCGCGCTGAGCCTCGAAGGTGAATGGCTCCCGCACGTGATCGAGCAGGGTCACGAACGGCTGATGCACATCCGCACGTCGCACCCCCAGGCCGGTGGCCTCGTGATCGCGATGGATCAGGAGCATGCCCTCGCCATCGCCCGCCTGATCCGAACCAAGTTCGGCACACCCGCTGACGTGGTCATCAGCGACGACCCGGGTGCCTCGAAGAAGATCACGGCCTTCGCAGAGAGCGACGAGCCGTGGCTGGTGTCGGTCCGGATGGTGTCAGAGGGCGTCGACATTCCCCGGCTGCGGGTCGGCGTGTACGCAAGCACGGTGTCGACCGAACTGTTCTTCCGTCAGGCCGTTGGCCGGTTCGTGCGCTGGCAGGCGGGCCGAGCATCGCAGAAGGCGTTCGTCTATCTCCCTGACGATCTTCGTCTGCGCACCCACGCCTTCCAGATCATGGAGTCGCGGCGCCACGTCCTGCGCCGGTTCGAGATCGGCGACGACCTCGCCGAGATCCCGCTCACGGGTGACACCGAGAAGGACGTGCCGCTCGACGAGATCCCGCAGGAGTACGGGCCCGAACAGCTTTCGCTGTTCAGCGTGCTCTCCGCCGTCGCAACCGGCATGCAGATCCACGCGATTTCGCCGACCGGCGTCGCGATTCCGTTCGAGTTCGGCACCGACGAGCCCGAATTGGAGGAGCCGATCTTCACCGACGATCCGCTGCTCGAACTGGACCTCCCCGACATCCCGACCGATGCCGGATGGGCTCCCGACAGCGGCCGCAGCGTGTTCGAGATCAAGGACGAATTGAGAGACAAGAACGCCAATCTCGCCAAGCGTTTGGTCGACTTCACCGGCTGGGGCCACGCCCGGGTCAACGGGGAGATGAACCGTCGCGCCAACGTGACGGCAGTCTCCAGCGCAACGACCGACCAGCTCGAACGACGGCTGCGCAAGTCCTTGGAATGGCTCGAACAGCTGCGAACACGCCGGTAGGGTTGGGCCATGGCGACTTCTGGTGAGCACCACCCGGCCTTCGAAGAATATTGCGAAAGCATCTTCGAACTGCAGGAGGACGACGTCGATGTCATTCAGGCCCGGATCGTCGAGCGTCTGAACGTCAGCCGTCCGGCCGTGTCGGAAATGATCCGCCGGCTCGAGAACGAGAAGCTGATCACCGTCGATCACAACACGATCAAGCTCACCGAGACGGGAACGACCCTCGCCCAGCAAGTCGTCCGCCGCCATCGCCTGGCCGAGCGGTTCCTGACCGATGTCCTCAACCTGTCGTGGGCCGAGGCCCACCACGAGGCAGGCAAGTGGGAACACGTGATGAGCCTGAATGTCGAGATCGCCATGGACAAGCTGCTCGGCAGCCCAACCACCTGCCCGCACGGCAATCCCATTCCTGGCAGCCACTACGAAGCTCCAGATTCCCGGCGGCTGGTCGACCTCGGGATCGGCGAAGGTTTCACCGTCAGCCGAATCCCGGAAGAACTCGAGTTCACTCCCGGCCTGCTCGACTTCCTCGAAGGCGCATCGCTGCTGCCCGGCCGCAGCGGCACCGTCACTGCGTCGTCGCCCGATGGCACGATGACCGTCGAGGTCGACGGCAGCCACGTCGGCGTCGGTGCGTTCGCCAGCGCCCGAATACTCGTCACCGCCTGAACTGGTACCACACATGATCCGATTTCGATTGATTGCAATGAGCGCGCTCGTGCTCGTCAGCACCTCCTGCGCGGCCACCACGATCGACCCGTCGGTCACCGAGGCTCCAGCCGTCGCGACCACGACGACGCTGCCGACCGGCACCGCCGCTGAGTTGTTGCCGGTGATGCTGGCCGAGGTCGAGAAACTGTCCGACATCATCGGCAGCGACGGCAAGCGGACCGAGCAGTTGGAAATGATCCAGAACCTGTTCAATGCGGTCCGTCCCGAGATCGCGGCGACAGACGGCCTCGTCGCCGACTCCTTCGATGCTTCGCTCGACCTGTGCCAAAAGGCCACCAAGTTCAAGCGGCCCGCCGACGCCGACAAGTGCTTCAAGAACTTGACGACGCTCTCCGAGGCATACCTCGAGAACCACCCCTGATCAGTTGTCCCTCTGATCAGGTTGCCCCTCTGATCAGAGCATCGACTCCGGCAGCGGTTCACTGTGGACGATGCTCAGCCGTCGGGTGCTGCGGGTGAGCGCGACATAGAGCGCACGCAGGCCCTGCTGCTCGTCGGCGACGATGGCGGCTGGCTCGACCACGATCACACCGTCGAGTTCGAGTCCCTTGACGACGCTGACCGGCACGACGGTGACGCCCGTGTCGAGCGCAGTTCGGGTCGCTCGACCGTGGGTGATTCCTGCTGCGGTCAGTGCCCGCGACAGCGACTCCACCATCGGGTCAGGGGCGACCACCGCGATGTTGCCGTCGGGGATCTCGTCGACGAGCCGTGCGGTCTCGGCTGCAACCGCAGCCGAGAGCTCGCTTGCCAGCACCTCGATGAAGTCGGGTTTGTCCTCGCCCTCACGCACAGCAGTCGGGGGACGCAGCGACGGCGTGGCCGCCATCATCACCTTGTTGGCGACCTCCATGATCTGAGCGGGAATCCGGTAGCCGACGCTGAGACCGATGATGCGGCTGCCCTTGCGATCGGGCAGGTGTTTGACGATGTCGCCCCACGAATCGGGGGCGAGTGGACCAGTTGCCTGGGCGATGTCACCGACCACCGTCATCGAGCCGTTGAGCGAACGGCGAGACGCCATCCGCAACTGCATCGGCGTGAGGTCCTGGACCTCGTCGATGACGATGTGGCCGTAGGTCCGGATCTCGTCGGCATCGTCGGTCTGCTGGCCGTTCTTGACCGGTCGCGATCCCAGGTAGCTGCGGGCTTCGTCGAGCAGCGCGATGTCGGAATCGCTCCAACGAACCATGTCGACGTCGTCGACGCGGGGGCGATACAGCGAGAGGTACTCGGTTTCGCTGAGGTGCTTGTGACCAGCGAGCTTGAGCAGAGCCTTGGAGCCGTACAGGTCGTGGAGCAGATCGGCAGGCGTGAGCACCGGCCACATCCGTTCGAGCAACTGGCGGATCTCGGGCATCTGGCGAACGGCGTCGCGAACCTGCGTCGACGACAGATCGCCATCGCGCCAGCTGTTGGCCATCGTGGCCCAGACTTCGCCCTCGACCCACTTGCGGGCAGCGTTGTGGCGCCGGAACCGACGCTGTGCCGCCCGTACGATTCGGGTCGACTCATGTGCATTGAAGCGCAGATAGCCGGTGCGAAAACCGACGACGACGTCTTCGCGAATCGGACGCTCGCGGTCGGTGACCGCCTGGTCGATGACCAGCGACATCCGCAGATCGCCCTTGGTGCGCGCTGCGAGTTGGCTGTCGACGCCACCCCATGTGACGTCGTGGACGAGGTCGCCGAGCACCACCTGCTCGATGCCGGCCTCACCGAGCGACGGCAGAACGCGCTCGATATAACGCAAAAAAACCCGGTTCGGACCAATCACGAGGACGCCTTGGTCCTCGAGCGGGAATCGGTAGGTGTAGAGCAGATAGGCAGCGCGGTGCAGCGCAACAACGGTCTTGCCGGTGCCGGGGCCACCTTGGACAACGAGCACGCCGGCCTGCGGCGAGCGGATGATCTCGTCCTGCTCGCCTTGGATCGTCGCGACGATGTCGCCGAGTTGACCGGTGCGGCCACGTTCGAGCACGGCCAACAGGGTGCTGTAGCCACGAAGACCGGCACCCCGCGTGGGCGCACCGTCGAGAACGTCTTCATCGCCGACGCCGAGGTGTCCATCGCCGAACAGTTCGTCTTCGAGACCGAGCAGCGTGCGACTCTGGACTGCAAAGTGGCGGCGACGAGCGAGCCCCATCGGCTCGCGGCCGGTCGCTCGGTAGAACGGCTCGGCGATTGGCGCTCGCCAATCGACGACCACCGGCTCGCGGTTGTCGTCGGCGACAGCGAGGCGACCGATGTGGAAGCTCTCGAACGTGTACGGGCTCTCGATCATCGGATCGGCGAGCCGGTCGATCCGGCCGAAGACCAGCGCTGCGTCACCGAGATCGAGTTGAGTCAGCCGGTTGACGACCGTCTCGTCGAACACGTCTCGCTCGAACCGAGCCTGCACCGTCCCACCGAGTTGACCCTCGTGGATCTTGCGCAGTTTCCACGCGTCGGTACGGCTTGTTTCGAGGCAGTCATAGGCGTGGTCGATGTACGCCTGCTCTTCGGCAAAATCGGGATGTTGTTGTGTCATGCGCTCTCAGCCCGAATCGAGTGGCCAGTCGTTCGACAGGCCGAATTAGGGTCTGAAAACTCTATCGGCGCCACCAGATATCGGGCGCACCTCGACCGGCGCGCTGGGCCTCACGACGTAGTCGAGATGCCCCCGTCGACGGGGATGACCGCCCCGGTCACATACGACCCGGCGCGACTGGCCAGGAAGACCGCAACGCCGGCCATGTCGTCGGCACGGCCGATGCGCTGCATCGGAGCCGTCTTGGCGATCGAGTCGCCGAACGCTTCGAGTGTGGCATGCATCATCTTGCTTTCGAACGGGCCGGGGGCGATCGCGTTCACGGTGATGTGCTGCGGACCGAGCTTGCCGGCAAGAGCACGGGTCATGTGATGCACGCCTGCCTTGCTGGCCGAGTACGGGAAGGTGTCCATCGGATTGACGTGCAGTCCGTCGATCGAACCAATGTTGATGATGCGAGCGGGATCTTCGAACGAGCCCGCACTGCGTAGGTTGGGCAGCAGCGCTTGGGTGAGGAAGAACATCCCCTTGAGGTTGGTGTCGACCGTGCGGTCCCAGCCGGCTTCGGTGAACTCGTCGATCGGCTGACCCCAGGTGGCGCCTGCGTTGTTGACCAGGATGTTCAGTGTCGGGAAGATCTCCGTCGTCGCTGCGGCGAGCGCCTTGGTGCCCTCGACCGTGCTGACGTCGGCCCGAATCGTCTCGACCGGGCCGAACTGGGACAACTCATCCTTGGCGGCGTCGAGTTCGTGCTGCTTGCGGGCGCTGATGATCACCGATGCGCCGGCATCGAGCAGGCCACGAGCGATCATCGCCCCGATCCCGCGGCTGCCGCCGGTGACGAGCGCAGATTTGCCGGCAAGGGAGAA
>JBDSDH010000027.1:0-80602 GCA_039920665.1 Ilumatobacteraceae bacterium | reverse complement strand
TCCGCTCGAGCCGGTGTCACACGGCTGCATCCGGATGCACAAGACAATCTCGGAAGGTTTCCAGTCGATCATCCACCTCGGCGACCGGGTCTACGTGTGGGGCCAGGACGGAAAGCAGCCCGAGCAGTACACCAAGAAGGAGAGTCTGCCGGTGTTCAACTACGCGGACCCGAGCGCAACCACCACCAGCACGACCACAACCACGACCACGTCGGTCCCGACGACCACGACGGTCCCGGCCACCACCACCACGACTGTGGCGGCAACCACGACCACCAAAGCCCCGGCCGCGACGACGACCGTTGCTCCGCCGCCCCCGACCACGGTCGCTGCGACCACCACGGCCGCTCCGCCGCCAGAGACCGCGACCACCGTCTCCCCCTGAGTTCTGCGAAGCATTCCGCCCGGTAGCGGGTCGCTGGTCGCGCAAACATCAGCAAGCGCCCCGCTGTCTGTCGCAAGCACCCAATGTCGGCCGCACGGTGAGCCAGCCTGCGATATCTAGTTGCCGTCGCGCTTGCAGTTGTTTGCGCAGATTGTGACCGATATGCGGGCAGGATGCTTCGCGAAACTTGGGGGGAGCAGAACGGGTCTCGGGCTACCAGGTGGTGTGGTGGATGATGTCGGTGGGTGTGCGGCGAGGACGGGAAGCGCTGCGACCTTCGCCACCAACGGCGCGGGGTGTGTCCGGCCAGCCGAGTGCGATCGCGCCGAGCAACTGCAGTTCGTCAGGAATGCCCAACGCCTGCCGCACCTCGAACTCGTTGTGGAAGACACCGAAGAAGAGCGCGCCGAGACCCACGTCCTCGGCGGCGAGCAGCAGTGTCATCACCGACATCGACGCGTCAACAGTCCAGTACGGGGTCGGCCAGACGTGTTCGGACTTCCCCAGACCGGTTCGCACCTTGTCGGGTTCGGCGTAGCGAGCGACGTAGGCAGCCGGGTCGGCGAGCGGCAGCAGCAGCAACGGGGCGCGCAGAAGACCTGGCCAGCGAAAGTCGGCCCGATGCTCGGCAGGCAATGAGACGTCCCAGAACCGTGCAGTGTCGGCGCCTGTGAGGGCGACGACGTGCCAGCCCTGGGTTTTGCCCGCACTCGGAGCACGGGCGGCAAGTTCGACCATCCGGTCGAGCAGTGCCGGATCGATCGGTCGGTCGCTGAACGACCGGGTCATCCGCCGAGAGCGGACGACCGATTCAAAGGACTTGGCCGGCGGAGACGAGTGGTTCAGCGCTTACCGAGCTTGACGAGATCTTCGGCCATCGACCAGCCGTGGACGACGAGTGCGCCGCCCTTTTTGACGTTGACGGTCGCGAACTGAGCAGCGACCTCGGGGGTGATCTTGTCCGGCTTGAGCGACTCGTGGTCGAGGAATCCGCTCTGACCGTTGGTCTTGACCACAAAACTCTGCTCGTCGTACGCGCCATCGACACCGAACCGCTTGGCCAGCCGGCGACCCCACGCTCGTTCCTCACCCACCGCCCGGTGACCGGGCCGGGGAATGATCTCGCCGAGGTTCTTGAACGCTTCGAGACCGTCAGGGGCCACGAACCGAGTACCGATCACGACGTCCTCGTCGGGAAACGCCATCAGCGCCCGGTGGTACGCCTCACCCATCAGGCCGCGGAGCACCTGGTCACGCCTGGAGGAGCGCTTCACGCTGAGCATGCCGAGCAGCACACAGGGCGTGCCACCGATGCGTTCGAGCGTGGCGAACATGAAACCATGGAGATTGCCATCGATGCGAGCAACCGTGCTCAGCACCCAATCTTCTTTGGCCTTGGAGGCCGCGCCGATGTCGAACGCGCCACCCATGGACGCCATCTCATCGAGGTCGGCATCACTCAGTGCCGCCGAGTCTCTGGTATCGACTTGGATTGCCATCGAGCTTTCGTGCTCCCCATCGTCGTGGCGCTGCAACATGCAGCGCATCGTGCATTACGGCGTCCATTCTGCCATCAAAACCACCGTTTGCGGAAGTGTTGACCAAACAACCACCGAAACAGCCCCCGAAACAGCCACGCCGACACGGGCTCAGATGGAGCTGCAGCAGTCTGGCGACCAGCGGTCAGAGCATGACCGCATCGTGGCCGAAGGCCACCCGCAACTCGCCCACCGCGCGGTCGAGATCGACGCAGAACTCGTCCGCCAAGCGCAACGTCTTGCCGGCACCGAGCTGCACGAAAACCTGTGATTCACCAGGATGATCGCGCAGGATTCGCCTCAACTGATGGATCTTGATCTCGTTGAGCATGTTGGCCGGCAGCCGCAACCGCAGCGGCGCCGAGTTGCCGGTGTCGAGCCCTTCGAGGATCGAGACGTCCTGGACCATGAACCCGACCCGGGTCTCGTCCTTGCGATCGAGTCGACCCTTGACGGTGACGATCGCGTCGTCGATCAGCTTGTGGCCCTGCTCCATCAACGTGCGCGGGAACACCGTTGCTTCGATCGAACTGTCGAGGTCTTCGAGGACGAAGACAGCCATCTGATCGCCCTTCTTGGTGAACTTGCGGGCCAAGCCGGTGATCACGCCACCGAGCGTCAACACCGCGCCGTCCTCACGCTCGACCGCTTCGGCGATTCCGCAATCGACCTTCCGGCGCAGCGCAGCCTCGACACCGAGCAACGGGTGATCGCTGATGTAGAGCCCGAGCATCTCCTTCTCGGATTTCAGCAGATGGGCCTTTTCGAACTCCGAGTCGGGGATCGAAACTCGCTCGTCGAACCCGCTCGCGGTGTCATCGCCGATGTCACCGAACAGACTCATCACACCCTGGTCACGCTCGCGACGGCGCACAACCGCCGAATCGATGATCTGCTCGAACACCATCATCAAGCCCTGGCGAGGGTGGCCCAATCCGTCGAACGCGCCTGCCTTGATCAGCGATTCGATCGTTCGCTTGTTGAGCACGCCTTCTGGCACCCGTTCGACGAAGTCGTAGAAGTTCTCGTATGGTCCGTTCTGATCGCGTTCGTTGAGCAGGAGTTCGACGAGACCCTCACCGACGTTGCGTACCGCCGAGAGACCGAACGCGATCGCTCCGGGGCTGTTGGCCGGCAGTTCGATGCCGGGTGGCGCCTCGTGCGGCGACAACGCAGCGAAATCGCTGAGCGACCGATTGACATCCGGGGTGAGCACCTTGATGCCCATCGATCGGGCGTCGGACAGATAGACCGCTGCTTTGTCGAGGTTGCTCTTGACGCTGGTCAACAGGCACGAGAAGTACTCGACCGGGTAGTGAGCTTTGAGGTAGGCCGTCTGGTAGGTGACCAGGCCGTAACCGAAGGAGTGGCTCTTGTTGAACGCGTAGTCGGCGAACTTCTCGATGATGTCGAAAAGCTCCTTTCCGAGCTTGGGCTCGTATCCGCTGGTGATGCAGCCACTCTCGAACGCGTCGCGGGCCTTGGCCATCACCTCGCGAGACTTCTTACCCATTGCCTTGCGCAGGTTGTCCGCTTCAGCGAGCGAGTAGCCGGCGAACTTCTGCGCGACCCGCATCACGCTCTCCTGATAGATCATCAGGCCGAAGGTGTCGGTGAGCACCTCCTCGGCGTCGGCGTGGAAGAACTCGACCGGCTTGCGGCCGTTCTTGCGATCGGCGTAGTCGTAGTGCATGTTGACGCTCATCGGGCCCGGCCGGTACAGCGCAATGAGCGCGGCGACATCTTCGAAGCTGTCCGGCGCGAGTGCTTTGAGCAGTGCCCGCATCGGCGGGGACTCCAGTTGGAACACACCAATCGTGTCGCCGCGGCTGAGCAGATCGAACGTGGGCAGATCGTCGAGCGAAACCGAGTCGATGTCGAAGGCCGGGTCGCTGCGTACACGGACCATGTTGACCGCGTCGGTGATGACGTCGAGGTTGCGCAGCCCGAGGAAGTCCATCTTCAACAGGCCGAGTTCTTCGACACCGTGCATTTCGAATTGCGTCACCACCGGCGCGTCTTCGGCTTTGCCACCCGGTGCCGGCTTGCGCTGCACCGGCAGGTAGTCGGTCAGTACGTTCTTGGTGATCACTACAGCGGCGGCGTGGATTCCGTCGCTTCGCTTCAGCCCTTCGAGGCCCTTGGCGACGTCGATGACCCGCTTGAGATCGGGATCGGTGTCGTACATCGCGCGCAACTCACTGGCGGCCTTGTAGCCGTCGGCGTACTTCGGGTTCTGTTCGAAGCAGTACTTGAGCGGGGTGTCGCGGCCCATGACCAGCGGCGGCATCGCCTTGGCGGCCTTGTCTCCGACGCCGTAGGGGTACCCGAGCACCCGGGCCGCGTCGCGCACGGCGTTGCGAGCCTTGATCTGGGCGAAGGTGATGATCTGGGCGACGTGGTCTCGGCCGTAAGTCTCGGCTGCGTAGCGAATCATCTCGTCCCGGTAGCGAGAGTCGAAGTCCATGTCGATATCGGGCATCGAGACCCGACTCGGGTTGAGGAAGCGTTCGAACAGCAGGTCGTACTTGATCGGATCGAGGTCGGTGATGCGCAACGAGTAGGCCACCGCACAGCCGGCAGCCGAGCCACGACCGGGGCCGACCCGGATGCCGGCCTCCTTGGCGTGGCGGATCAAGTCCCACACGATCAGGAAGTAGCTGCTGAAGCCCATGTCGGCAATGACCTTGAGTTCGTACGCAATGCGCTCGATCACCGAATTCGGTAGCTCGCCGGATGCGGTCAACTGATCGGCGTAGCGGACCTTGGCACCCTCCCAGGCCTTGAAGTGGAGGTATTCGGTGTCGTCGGCGAAACCGGGGGGCAGCGGGAAGTTGGGCAGTTCGACCTTGCCGAACTCAATCGTGACATCGGCCCGCTCAGCCACCCACAGCGTGTTGTCGCACGCCTCTGGGAACTCGCGGAACAGGTACCGCATCTCGTCGGCAGTCTTGAGATAGTGCTCCTCGCCCTCGAACTTGAACCGCTTCGGGTCGCTGAGCATCGCCCCGGTCTGGACACACAGCAACGCATCGTGAGCCACGCTGTCGTGGCGGTGGGTGTAGTGGCTGTCGTTGGTGGCGATCAACGGCGCACCGATCTTCTTCGCGATCTCGATCAGCTTCGGGTTGGTCTCGTGCTGGGCGGCGAGGCCGTGATCCTGCAGTTCGACGAACAGGTTGTCGCGCCCGAAGATGTCCTGCAGCCGGCCGGCTTTCTCGAGCGCACCCTTGTCGTCACCGTTGAGCAGCGACTGGAGCACGTGGCCGCCGAGACATGACGTCGTTGCGATCAGTCCTTCGCTGAAACGCGACAGCAGTTCCCAGTCCATCCGTGGCTTGTAGTAGTAGCCCTCCATGAACGCGAGGCTGCTCAGCTGGATCAGGTTGCGGTAGCCCTGATCGGTCTCGGCGAGCAGCGTGAGGTGGTAGTAGAGCTTCTTGCCGCCGTCGATGTCGCCGCCGGAATCATCGACCCGGCCGCGCCTCGTCGGTCGTTCGAGCCGCGAATCCCACGCCATGTAGGCCTCGGTGCCGATGATCGGCTTGACATCGTTCTTCTTGCATTCCTTGTAGAAGTCCAAGACGCCGTACATGTTGCCGTGGTCGGTCATGCCGAGCGCCGGCATGCCGTCCTGAGCTGCCTTGGCCACCAGTTCGTCGAGTCGCGCTGCCCCGTCGAGCATCGAGAACTCGGTGTGCACGTGGAGATGTGTGAACGAATCGCCCAAGAGTGGGCCTTCCTTTGCGAAACGAACCCTGCCCACCGCAGAGTTACACGAGTGTGATTCGAGGACTGTACCAGCGCGTCGGCGGGGGGTGCCCCCGGGATCTGGCCGAACCGTCAGTCGGCGCTCGAGAACACCTCAGAGATACGTGCCGGGCCGATCCGCGGCGTTGCCAGGACCCTGCTGCGCGCCGGGTTGCTGGGCCAGCAGTCGCGGATCGATGCCCTGGTCGGAACCAGCCGGGATACCACGCATCTGCTCGAGCTGCTGGCGAGCTGCCAACTGCTGGGCGAAGAGCGTTGCCTGGATGCCGTGGAACAGTCCTTCGAGCCATCCCACGAGTTGGGCGTGCGCGACTCGGATCTCGCCGCTGCTCGGGGCGACACCGTCCTTGAACGGCAATGTCAACATGTGCAGCTCGTGCTGCAGATCGGGCGACAATGCAACGGACAGCTCAGCGATCGAACGCTCGTAGATCTCGGCCAGCCTCTCGCGGCTCTCTTCATCGAGATCTGACGCCTTGACTTCTTCGAGCAACTGCTTGACCATCGATCCGATCCGCATGACCTTTGCGGGAGCGGTGACGGTTTCGGTGGCTTCCTCGTCAATGATGGGAGGGTTGACGATCTCGCCGTGCTCGATCACGGGCTCGGCAGAACCGTCGGGGGCGGACGTGGTCTCGTCGGCCGAGGTATCGACATCGGTGGTGGTTTCGTGGGGTTGATCGTTCGTCATCTGGAACTCTTTCTCAGGGGCGGCCGGCGGCGGCGAGCAGGGGGACGTACATTTCAGCACTCGTCAGGCTGCCGTGACGGCAGACCAATTCATACGGACCAGTGTCCGCCGGGTCGTAAAAAGTCACCGGCTCGCGAGCGACGAGGGCGACGTCTCCGAGCCGACTCGCGACAGGTGGGGAGACAACGGGGCCGAACCAGCGTTCGTCGATGACCTGGGTCCGGGTGACGACCCAGGCCAGGTCGGCGTGGGCCGCCGTGGCTGCTGCCAGCAGGTCGGCTTGGGCGCCGTTGCGGGCGTGCAGCCAGCGAAAGCGCCCCTCCCCCGTCTGCAGCCGAACGAGCGCAAGGAGGTCGTTGGACGGGCGAATGACGTTGTCGCCGACATGCACCTGACCGTGGTCCGCTGTGACCAGCAGCGTTGCGTCGACGGGTATCCGAGCCAGGATGTCGGCGACGAGCCGATCGACGGTTTGCAGCTCGGCGTCGTAGTAGTCACCGAACCCACGCTCGTGGGCGGTCTTGTCGATGCCGTCGTAGTATGCGTAGACGAACCGTTCGCCCGCTTTCAGCTGGCGCTCGACCTCGATCGCAATGGCCGATGCCAGGCGCCAGCCGACGGGTCGCGATCCGCGCAGGTGGGCCTCGGTGAATGCCGAAGCCTCGAGTTCGACGCGGCTGATGACCGGCGGTGCCTCGCCGAGGAACGGGGCGAAGGGCTGCAGATCGCGAGGCGGATGCGAGCGGCGCAGGTCGTGGCTTTCGCCGCGCCAGCGCAGCACATTGAGTACATCGCCACCGACGTCGAATCGATAGCCGATCAAACCATGCTCACCTGGCGTGAGCCCGGTTGCGATCGATGTCAGTGCGGTTGCGGTGGTGCTCGGAGCGACCGTGGTAATCCGTCCGCCGGTCATCGAGGCCAGTGTCGGTGCCAATGCCAGACGGCTCTGCAGTTGTTCCCATCCGAGTCCGTCGACGACGAGCACGACACGCTGCGGAGCGGCGGCCAGACCAGGCATCCAGTTCGGCAGGGCAACACCGCGCGGCGCCAGCAGAGCCGGGATGATGCCGCGCACATTCGCGCCGGAATAGTTGGGGAGGACAGGTTGCTCGTTCACGCCGGGGACAGTCCACCACGTTCGCGCCCAGAGCGCCACACTCGACGCGTCACCACCGCCGACGTCCACTCCCGCTGCGCGACCGGCCAGACCGCTACGCTGGGGCTGTGCGTATTTCCACCAAGGGCGACTACGCCTGTCGAGCTCTGCTGTCCCTGGCGCTGCACATCAGCGAACCCGGGCCGACATCCGTGGCCGACATCGCCCGACGCACGGGACTCCCCCAGCCCTACCTCGAGCAGATCCTGCTGGCGTTGAAGGGTGCTGGACTGGTGCGCTCCAAGCGTGGTGTCGGTGGTGGGTACATCCTCGCTCGGCCCACCGAAGACATCCGGCTGTCCGAGATCCTCTCGGCTGTCGACGGTCCGATCTCGCTCGGCGACTTCGGTGAACCTCACCAGGATGGGGCCTGCGACCACGAGGGTCAGTGCGTCCTGCTCGCGATCTGGAAAGAGGCGGGCGACATGATGCGCCGCCACATGGAGGGTTTCACCCTGGCCGAGGTTGCGCTCGCGGCCCAGGGCACCACACCGTGGCCAGACATGCTCGCCCGACCAGTTCTCTGATTCTCGGACTCGAATTCCTGGCGGATGCCGGTCAGCGCGGGTCGAGCAACACCACCGGGATCTCACGATCCGTCTTGTCCTGATAGCCGGCGTAGTTCTTGTACGCAGCGGTGATTTGGGGCCACAGCCGGGCCCGTTCGGTGGCATCGGCCACTCGAGCCGTCATCGGCTGCCTGGGCGAGCCCTTGGTCGACACCTCGACCGCCGGGTCGGCCTGCAGGTTGAGGAACCATGCCGGGTGTGTGTCCTCGCCACCCTTGGACGCAACGATCACGATCGACGCACCGTCGCGAACTGGTGACGTCAACATCACCGAACGCTTCTGTCCGCTCTTGCGCCCGGTGGTGGTCAGTTCGAGCACGGGCATCGACCCGGCTGTCCACCCGAGACGTCCGCCCGACACCGCCAGCAGGGTGCGGTGGACACAGTTCATCGTCTTCAGGACCAGATCGTTCGGCATCGCCGAAACATAGCGTGCGCATGCACCGTTGGCGCCGTTCGGTCGAGTCGACCAGAGTGTCGATCGGCGAACAATCAGTCGGCGAGGGTGGCAAGTACCGCGACGAGGTCGTCCGGTAATGGCGCCTCGAACGACATCTGCTCACCCGTGGCGGGGTGGTTGAACGCCAGTGCTGCGGCGTGGAGAAACGGTCGCGGCGAGGAGACGGCGTTGCGAATCCCGCCGTACGTGCCGTCGCCGACCACTGGATGCCCGGCCGCCGCGAGGTGGACGCGGATCTGATGGGTGCGTCCGGTTTCCAACTGGCATTCGAGTTCGGCCACCTCGGCCGGGCGCGAGTAGTTCGTCACCGTGCGGTAGCGAGTACGCGCTGGCTTGCCGTCGATGACGACAGCCATCCGCAGCGGATCGCGATGATCACGCCCGATCGGAGCATCGATCAGCCCATTCGCAGACTCGAGGTGGCCCCACACGAGGGTGCGATAACTGCGGGCGATGCTGCGCGCAGCCAATGCGGCAACGAGCACGTCGTAGGCGCGTTGGCTGCGGGCGACGATCATCAATCCGCTGGTGCCGACGTCGAGGCGGTGCACGATGCCCGGGCGGAGTGGATCGCCAACATCTGCGAGATCGGGAAACCGGGCCAGCACGGCGTTGACAAGCGTTCCGTCGGGGTGCCCGTGTCCGGGATGAACGACCAGTCCTGGTGGCTTGTTGACGACGATCACATCGTCGTCGGTGTACAACACCGGCAGATCGATGGTGTCGTCGCCGACCGGCAGAGCCTTGACCGGCAATTTGCTGGGATCGACCTCGACCACGTTGCCGAGCGCGACACGAACCTTGCCGCTGAGTGCCGGCTCGCCGTTGATCCTCGCTCCCCCGTCGGCGACCAACACCGCGGCATCGGACCGACTCGCGTCGGTGAGGAGTGCAACGATGCGGTCGAGCCGCTCGCCGACGAGCGCAGCCGGGATCTCTTCACGAATCATGACGAGGAACCAACCTTGGTGAGAGATTTCGCGGAGGCCCTGACGGACTTGCCCTCGAACAGAGCCGTCAACACGATCAGAACGCCGCCGATGGAGACACCCATGTCGGCCACGTTGAAGATCGGCCAGAATTGGAAATCGATGAAGTCGATCACGCTCCCGTGCAGCCAGCCGTCGCCCCGGAACAGTCGATCAGCCAGGTTGCCACAGGCGCCACCGACCACCAGTCCCACCGCGATCGTGCTGGCCCGGCCAGTTTGACGCCGCAACGACAGCACCAACACCACGACCACCACCAGCGCCAGCGCGCCGATGTAGGGCCCGATCCCCTGGCCTCGCGAGAACGCCATCCCGCTGTTGTAGGCAAGGTTCCAGTTCAGCTTCCAGACCACATGTCGCGACGCTCCATCGCTGAGCGCGTTGACCGCCCAATGTTTGCTCAGTTGATCGAGGACCAGGACCACTGCGGCCACGGCCAAGCTGAATGGGATCGACGACCTCGGCCGTGGCGCAACAACAACAGCGTGTGCGGACGAATCATCCGCCGAGTCGTGCGATGATTCGTCAGAACTGGCCGATGCGACGTCTGGATCGACGTCGAGTTCGGTGACAGGTTCGCAGAACGCAGCGTCGAGTTCGGAGTCCGAGTCGGTCCGCACATCGGCGTCCGTCTCGTCACCCCGCTCGGTGCTGTCGTTCGCGCCGGTCATCGTCTGCCAATCCCTCCGACTTTTTCCTCGGTCAGCTCGGTCGCCCACGGAATCGCTTCGAGCCGTTCGCGAGGGATCGGCTTGAACGAGACGACGGAGTAGCCGTACGCACCGGTCTCGAGTCGTCGCAGGGCACCATCGATCTCCTCGATGTCGTTGCGAGCCCGAGCCGACAGGAAGAGATCGCGCTCACGCTCGACGACCATCGTGTCGCCTTCGCCGGATTCGTCGTCGAACTGGACATCGCCCATCTCGTCGTCGATCAACGAATTCGCCTCGTCCTCGAGTCGTAGGGCTTGCCCGGTCAGCGATACACGCGCCTCGAGCAGCAGCTTCTTCTGCACGGTGAGGAACTTGACATCGAAGTCCTTGGTGTACTTGATGCCGTCTTTGGTCTCACCCTTGACGGGCGGCAGAGTGGCTGCCGGCTCTGGCGGTGTCGCCGGCTTTCTCGCCGGAGCTGGCTTCTTGGCGGCTGCGGGGACGGCCTCGACCGAGACGGCTACCGCAGGCGCCTTGGCGGGCGTTGCCTTCGAGGTCGCCTTGACCGGAGCCTTGGCAGCTGATTTGACCGGAGCCTTGGCAGCTGCCGTTGCCTTCTTTGCTGGTGCAGCGCTGGCAGTGGCTGCCGTCGCTTCTGCTCTCTTGGCCATGGGACCTCCCGGTGGATGAACGTGCGGAGCGTAGAGCCGTCGACGCCCATCGCCAACGACGTCTGCCCATTTGCTTGGTGATTGCTCGATGATTGCTCGGTGAAAGTCCATGGCGACCGGCGCCACCGACTGGAAGAACGGGCTGAGGAGCCGAGCTCAGCGCAGTTCGTCGCCGCTGATCGTCATCTCGTCAGCTGGGTCGTTGGGCATCACTGCTGGGACTTCAGCCGTGATGTCCTCGAACAGGAATTGATTCGGTTGACCGGACGGCGGTGTGCCGTCCGGAGTCGAATCGGTGGCTTCGTCGACTGCCGGGACATCGGTCGCTTGGCCCGCTCGCCCCGACCAGATCTGATCGAGTTCGGCACCACCTACGGCGTCCTGGACGGAGTCGCCGACTCGATCCTCGTCATCAGCCCCAACATCAGCCCCAACATCATCCCCAACATCATCCCCAACATCAGCCCCAACTGCGTCGTCAGGCTCGAGGCCCGACACCGCCGAACTCGACGAGAGTGCCTCGAGCACCGGATCGGACACCTCGTCGGCCGCCATCATCACGGAAGATGAGGTGGTCGATTCGAAATCGGCAGCAGCCGTTGATTCGTCGGCTTCGACAGCGGACACGAGCGGGCGACGGATGTCGCCGAGGCCACCGGGGACCTTGGCGACGATGTCGGTGAGCGCAGCGGCCACGTCGCGCAGCCGATCGCGCTGGGTGATGATGTGCAATTCGAGGTGGTCGACATCGCTGATCAGGAATTCCCGGCGGGCCAACAACGACTGGACCTCGCTCTCGACCTCGATCCGCTGGCCCTCACCGGCACGACGAGCGTCGACCTTCGCGTCTTCGACCAACCGATCGGCAGTGTTCTGCGCACCGTGGACCACCTGCTGACCTTCTTCGGCCGCCCCGTCGGTGATTCGCCTTGCTTCTGCTTGGGCCTCGGCGATGGTTATGTCCGCCGTCCGCTGGGCGAGCAGCAACGTCCGGCTGATCGTCTCGGCTTCGTCGACGTGGGCTTCGACGATCGACTTTCGCTGGTCAGCAGCTGGCTCGGCAGCTGTGGCCGGTAGTGCCTGGGTGGCCGGCTGGGCCGCGATCTCCTGCAACCGGGCCACCGCAGCGCGCGCACGCGCTTCCATTGCGGTGGCCTGCGACTGCAGGCTCTCGACCGACTTCGACAGGGACTCCAGATACGAGCGAACCTCCGCCGGGTCGTAGCCCTTCTTGACGGTCTTGAAACTGGTGTTGGCGACAGACTGCGGACTCAATTCCATGAGCCACGATGCTACGCCTGAACGACGGACCGCAGGGTCCAGTCATCAAGACTCAGTCGTCGTAACCGATTTGCTGGCGGGTGATCGGCTTGAGCAGGTACACCCCGCTGGCAACTTTTTCCATGCTGCCGTTGAGCCCGTAGCAGATGCCACTGGCGAAGTCGATCAGGCGGCGGGCGACGTCGCGCTCGGCGTTTTCGAGGTTCATGATGACCGGCAGGCCCTCTTTGAACCGATCGGCAATCTCTTGCGCCTGGTCGAATCGCCGAGGCTTGACCGTCGTTGGCTCATTACCACCGATCGGCAACGTGCGCACGTTCGGCGTCGCCGAGCGAGGATTGGTGGGGCGAGGCTGGACCGACGAATCATCGTTCGGTTGTTGGGGACGACGTGCCACGGATTCCGACTCTCTCAATGGGAAGCTCGGCCGTGCTGGTGCAGCACGAACGGGCTCGTCTTCGGGCTCGACAGACGAGGATCGGCTGGAACGCTGGACAGACTCGGGCTCGCGAACTGACCGGGGTGCGCGGCTGGGCCGCTCCGGCTCGAACGGTGCGTCATAGTCGTCATAGGCATCGTCGGGGCCGAGACCGAGAAAGTCCATCGCCCGCTTCATGATTGACATCCAGTATTCCTCCTTTTGCGAGGCTATCTGATCGAAGTGCGCGGATGTGGACGCTGGCCAAAGACCGCACTGCCGATGCGGATATGAGTGGCTCCGAGTTCGATCGCCAACTCCATGTCACCGCTCATCCCCATTGAACAACTGGCCAGCCCGAGATCGTCGACGAGGCAGCGCACACGTGTGAACGCGTCGACCGTTGCGTGACTGTCCTGCGAGGTCGGGCCAATGGTCATCAGACCGTCGACGTGGAGCCCTGCTGCCTGGCAGTGAGCCACGAGCGCACCGACGTCGGTCGGTGGGCATCCGCCCTTGTCGGCCTCGGCGGTCGCATTGACCTGGACCATGATCATCGCAGCGGGTGAGCGACGGGCAATCTCGTCAGCAAGCGACACACGATCGACGCTCTGCCAAACATCGACGATGCCAGCCAATTGGCGGACCTTGTTGGTCTGGAGTTGACCAATGAAGTGGATCGCGGGCATCGAGAACACCGTCGCCGTGTCGCCGGTGTCGCCGGTGTCGCCGGTGTCGCCGGTGTCGTTGAGTTCGGCGACCTTGGAGACGAGTTCCTGGGCATAACTCTCTCCGATCATCGAACAGCCGGCAGCCACCGCAGCCCGAATCGCGTCACTGCCGAAACCCTTCGTGACCGCGACCAACTGCACCCGGCGTTCGCCGGCGAGACCGCGAATGCGTTGTTGGATCGCGGCGATTGCATCGGCGACCGCTCGTGGGTCAACGGTGGCCATCGTGTGTCCGCTCCCGTTGGCGGGTCTGGCGGGCAGTGCTACTTGAGGAACGATGGGACGTCGAAGTCGTCGTCGTCATCGAGCGGATCGGGAGCGTCGGTGGCGAACAGATCCTTGATGGTCGACGGGGACTTGACGGTCTCTGACGGCTTCTGGCCGGGGCGCTGCTGGCCGCCCTGGTTGGGCTGAGCGTCCCAACGGTCGAATCCAGCGGCGATCACGGTGACCTTGATCTCGTCGCCCATTTCGTCATCGATGACGGTGCCGAAGATGATGTTGGCGTCTTGATGAGCGACGCCGTGGATGATCTCGGCGGCCGCGTTCATCTCGAACAGACCCATGCTGGACGGGCCGGTGATGTTGAGCAGGATCCCGCGAGCGCCATCGATCGCCGCTTCGAGTAGCGGGCTGCTGATCGCCGCTTTGGCTGCGGTGGTCGAGCGATTCTCGCCGCTGGCCTGACCGATGCCCATCAACGCCGACCCGGCGTTAGACAACACCATCCGCACATCGGCGAAGTCGGTATTGATCAAACCGGGAGTGGTGATCAGGTTGGTGATGCCCGAGACCCCTTGGAGGAGCACCTCGTCAGCCATCTTGAACGCGTTGAGCACGCTGGTCTTTTCGTTGGCGACCGTCAGCAACCGGTCATTCGGAATGACGATGAGGGTGTCGACCTTCTCCTTGAGCTTGGTGACACCGAGGTCCGCCTGCACCGAGCGACGACGTCCCTCGAACGCGAACGGGCGGGTGACGACCCCAATGGTGAGCGCCCCCATCTTCTTCGCGATCTCGGCGATGACGGGCGCGGCGCCCGTGCCGGTGCCGCCACCTTCGCCGGCGGTGATGAACACCATGTCGGCACCCTTGATCATTTCTTCGATCTCTTCGGCGTGAGACTCGCCCGCCGCACGACCAACTTCGGGATCGCTACCGGCGCCGAGACCGCGGGTGAGTTCGCGGCCGATGTCGAGCTTGACATCGGCGTCGCTCATCAGCAGCGCTTGCGCGTCGGTGTTGACGGCGATGAACTCAACACCTTTCAAGCCCGCGTCAATCATCCGGTTGACAGCGTTGACGCCACCACCGCCGACGCCGATGACCTTGATCATTGCGAGATAATTTTGCGGCGCGCCTGCCATCAGGGAACCTCCGACATTCCGTTCAAGTTCGTGACATGGCGGGCTATGGCCAACCATGGGCTTTATTGCGGATCATCCTGCCACGCGAACCGGGCCAAATGAGGGACGCTGGGTCTTTCTCGGTACTTCTCTCGACAATCATGCCTGATTGCGCACCAGCGGAATACCACACGATCGGTCTCGGATCATGATCGAGCAGGCACCGACCATCGCTGATCAACTGTTCGGCACGCAGCCGGGATCACGGGTGGTCACATTGATCACCTTGCAATTGTTGGCCCGATCGTCCTGCAGCAACGCTTCCAACCAGGTCAGCTTGTCGAGCAGATTTTCCGGAGCACCGAGCACGACGATGGTGTCTGCGAACTGCAGCGACAACTCGCCGGTGTCGCTGACGACGACCTGCTCGGTCCTCGAGCGCGCTGCAGGACTCAGGGCTTCAACGAGTTCAGCGGCGTGACGAAACGCATTGCCGGCCGATCCACCGGCTTCGGCTTCGGCACCCGGACCGCTGATCGTCATGAACTCGAGCGGCTGTCCGGGGATCACCGTGAGCACGACGCCGTCGACATCGATGATCCGCCAACGGGAGTCGGCACCTTGGTAGGTCGCGATCGGTACCCGCTCGACGATTTCGATCGAGGCGCTATCGGGGAAATCCGTGCTGACCCGGGCTTCGCTGATCCACGGATTCTTCTCCAGTTGAGATTCGATCTTGTGGGTGTCGACGAGCAGGATGGGGTGGCCTTCGATCTGGGCCACTGCGGCGTCGTAGGAGGCCTTGGTGTTGGCGCTGACGCCGCTCGGGTGGATCGTGGTGACCTCGAACAACGATGAACCGAGAACGGCCAGCACTGCGGTGATGACGATCACCGCCACCCCGCCGATCACGAACCACTTCAACCGACGACGGCCGACAGCGCGTTTCACCGCGATCCGGCGCGCCCGAAGACGCGGATCCATCGAGTTCGGGCCGGTTGCGACAGGAATTCCGCCCGCTGAACCCTCGAGTTCGTCGTCGCCGATCAGGATCGTGGTGCGTTCCATTGACGCCTCGGTCTGACGTCCCGAATCGCCACGCAGCCGATCGGCACCCTCCTCATCGAGGTAGACGGCGTCGATGAGGGGATCGTCCGAGCCGTCGATCTGGATCGGTTTGCGGATCGGAGCTCGGTCGGGTGTGCCGATTGCGGCGTCTCCGCCACCGCCGCCGGCGCCAGAGTCAGGACCGGAGTCACGATCAGAACCAGAGCTGTCAGCGTGCTGCGTGACGCCAGGCGAGGTGCTGAGACCGGCAGCGAGGTCGAGCACCACCGCATCGATCGCCGGTTCGGTGATCGGGTCAGCCGGAAGTTGGTCGCCATCGGCTTCGACCGCGTCGGCCCGGGTCACCGGAGTGACGGAAGTGATGATCTCACCCTCGGACGTACTGGACGGCGGATCGGCGGGTGCCTTGTCGACCGGCTCGATGCCGAGCAGCGCGTCGATCGCCGGATCGTCGAGGTCGATCCGCTGCTCGGCCGTGGTGAGTGCTGGAGCGGTTGTCGGGGCGAGTGTCGGGGCGCCGGTCGGGACCGGGGTGTCGTCGCCAGAGAACGCAGCGAGGAGTTCCTCGAGCACCTTGTCGGGCACATCGCCTTCGCCGACCGGCAACGGCGGCTTCGGATCGCTCATCGGTTCGAGCCTTGATGGTCGCCGTGCGGCACGTGCACACCGAGATTGATGTCGACCGCGACGTCGTCGAACCCGACGAGGCGGACCTCACTGCGGAGGACGAACCCTGTCTGTTCGGCGACGGCGGCCCGCACCGACTCGATCAAGGCAACGACGTCCGCGGCGGACCCGCCGTCGGATCCTTGGATGAAATTGGCATGTTTGTCCGAGACCGACGCTGTGCCGAGCACCGTGCCGCGCAGCCCGACTTGGTCGATCAGCTCGCCGGCCGAGAGTTCGCCAGGGATCGGGTTGACGAACACCGACCCGGCGTTCTGTCCACCGGGCTGGTGTTCGCGACGCCAGCGCACGATTTCGTTGAGTTCGGTCTCCGACGCCAGCCGATCACCGGCGCTCAATCGAAGCCGAGCATCGACCACCACTTGATGATCGGCGAGGTCGCTGCCGCGGAAGCGCAAACCCAGTGAAGCGGCCGGCACCCGCGCCTCGGCGCCGGTGTGCAGATCGATGATGTGGGCATCGACGAGACACGCCGCGATATCGCTGCCGTGACCGCCGGCATTCATCCGAACCGCGCCCCCGATGCTGCCTGGCACGCCGACCGCCCATTCGAATCCGGTCAGTCCAGCGGCCGACATCCGACGAGCGAGTTGCGGGAGCGCGACACACGCGCCGGCAACGACATCGGTGCCGTCGATGACGTGGTCGGCAGCCATGTCGACGAGTGAAATCGCGATGCCCCCGAATCCGGCATCGGCAATGAGCATGTTCGAACCGCGACCGATGACGACCGCAGGAAGTTCGAATCGGTGCAGCACCTCGGCAATCAGCTGCAGGTCATCGACCGTTCGAGGCCGAGCCATGATCGCTGCGTTGCCACCGACTCGATACGTCGTGAGCACGCCGAACGGCACGTTCCGCACTGCAATCGCACCGAGCGTTGCCGCGGCCTCGACGAACCGGGCGTCATCGAAAAAGCTCTGACGAGCCGACAGACTCATCCGCACGCCTGCTCGATCTCGATCCGGCGGGCGAGCACTTCGCCCGGCAGTGAAGCGATGTCGCCGCACCCCATCGAGATCGACACGTCACCGGCCCGCAGATGGGTGGCGAGGTAGTCGACCAGATCGGAGCGACGCGGCAGCCACACGACATGCGCCCGCGGGTGGGCATCGAGGACCGCGTTGACCACCAGCTTGCCGGTGACACCGGGGATCGGTGTGGTGCCTGACGCATAGATATCGGTGAGCACCACCAAATCAGCGTCGACGAACGCATCGCGGTACTCAGGTGACAGTTCGGCCATCCGGTTGAAACGGTTCGGCTGAAAGATCGCGACGGTGCGCTGCCACGAATCCCCGCTGCCCTTGGCGGCCGCGAGCACAGCCGCGATTTCGGTGGGGAGATGGGCGTAGTCGTCGACAAGCGTCGCGCCACCGTGATGGCCACGGATGTCGAATCGTCGGGCCACACCGCCGAACCGAGCGAGGGCCGAGGCCACGATCTCGAACGAGATACCGGCGGTGATCGCCATTGCGACGACCGACGTCGCGTTTTGAACGTTGTGAGTGCCTCGCAGCGGCAGCGCGATTTCACCCAGCCGTTGGCCGTGGTGCTCGACGACAAAGCGGAACGATCCGGTCTGTGGTTGTAGGTCGACGGCGCGGAAGGCGGCCTGCGATGACAACCCGTAGGTGATCGCTCCATGTCGCTCGGCCAGCCGGGCACACACCGGGTCATCCGCACAGAGCACCTTCGGTCCAGCGATCCGACCCAGGTACTCGTCGAAGCTGGCGATGATGCCTTCGAAGGAGCCGTGATGATCGAGATGGTCGACTTCGACATTGAGCAGGATCGTGCCGTGCAGCGGCAGTTCCAGATGGGTGCCGTCGCTCTCGTCGGCCTCGACGACAAACCATTCGCCGCCGGTCCACTGAGCGCCTGTTCCCATGTCGGTGACGTCGCCGCCGATCACGAAACTCGGCTTCCATCCGGCCTCGGCCAGCACCAACATCAACATGCTCGACGTGGTGGTCTTGCCGTGGGTGCCGGCGACCGCAATCGACTTCGCCATCGCACAGATACCGGCCAGCATTCCCGCTCGCCGCAGCACGAGCGTGCCGTCAGCGCGAGCCTGATCGAGTTCGATGTTTCGATCCGGTACCGCGCTGGACGCCGTGACTGCGTCGACACCGGACACGTGGGAGCGATCGTGACCGATCTCGACGGTGACTCCCGCCGCACGAAGTCGATCGAGGGCCGGTTGTTCGCGGATGTCGCTGCCGGACACCGTGTGGCCCATCTCGGCCAGCACAATCGCAATCGCGCTCATCCCCGGGCCGCCGACACCGACGACATGTAACCGCTGTGGCGATGCCAGGTCGATCGGCACGATCGGCACCGTTTCGTCGGCACCGGTGGTGATGTCGGTCACGGTCATCGATCCGCCGCCAGTTCCTCGATCAGTGCAGTGAGTCGCCCGCTGCGGTGGGCTTCACCCGCTGCGAACGCCTTGGCGGCCATGTCGGCCAGATGATCACGATCGTCGACCAGGGCGAGCACCGACCTGGTCAGGCCGTCGCCGGCGACGTCGGACTCGGAGAGGACCACCGCTGCGCCGACTTCGCCGAGGATGCGCGCATTGTCGGTCTGGTGATCGTCGGCCGACGCGGACCAGGGAACGATGATGGCAGGCATCCCTGCGGTTGCGAGCTCGGCGATCGTGCTCGCTCCGGCGCGGGTGATCATCAGGTCTGCTGCCGCGTAGACCTGCACCATCCGGTCCTCGTATCCAATCACGTCGTACATGATGCCCCCTCGGCCAGAACGTTGCGCGGCAGCCGACTTGAGAAAGCGGTCACCGACGACGTGACGAACGGCGAGGTCGGATCGAGCGCCGAGCTCGTCGACCAGTGTCGCGACAGCATCGTTGAGCAGTTTGGATCCGAGCGAGCCCCCGAACACCGCGATCACGAACCGATCGAGGGGGATGCCGAGGTCGCGGCGCGCCTCGTCGCGAGCAGCTGCACGATCGAGCAGGATCAGATCTCGCCGAACCGGAGCTCCGGTGTACCGAGCGCGCCGCAGATGCGAACCCTCGAATGCCACCGCGCAGGCCGTGGCGAAGCGGGCGCTGACCCGGCTGGCGAGGCCCGGGATGCGGTCGTAACTCACGACCAGGATCGGAATCCTGCGCAGACGGGCGGCGAACGTGGCCGGGAAACTCGCATAGCCGCCGACCGAGATCACGACCGCCGGACGAAGCCGTTTGAGCAACGTGCGCGAGCGAGCGATCGACCGGATCAGCTTGAACGGAAAAGCCAGGTTCGATGTGGCCAGCCGACGTTGCAGACCAACGACGTCGAGGAAATGATGGGGGTAACCCGTCGGCGGGACCAGCCTGGTCTCGATGCCGCGCTCGGCACCGATGTAGACGATCTCGTCCTGACGATGCCCGTTGGCGACGAGGCCATCGGCGATCGCCAATGCGGGGAGCACATGTCCCGACGTTCCACCGCCGGTGACGACGGCGAAGGTGCTACCTGACATGGCGAGCGACGTTGAGCAGCAGCCCGATCGCCGTCATGCAGACGAACAACGAACTGCCACCGGACGACACGAAGGGCAGGGTCAGCCCGGTGACCGGCATCACTCCGCTGACTCCTCCGACGTTCACCACTGCTTGCACCGCGAGCCATGCAACGATGCCACCGGCGAGCAGTGCGCCGAAACGATCACGAGCGGCAAGCGCGACCTGAACGCCACCGTAGGTGAGCAGCATGAAACCACCGATCACCGCAACCACACCGATCAGGCCGAGCTCTTCGCCGATCACGGCGAAGATGAAGTCGCTGTGAGCCAACGGCAGATAACCCCACTTCGACGGACCGCTGCCGACACCGGTACCGCTGACGCCACCGGTGGCCATTCCGATCATCGCTTGGTACACCTGATAACTGAGGTAGTCCTTGTGACCAGTGATGTCGAGGAAGGCCGTGAAGCGGTTGTATCGGCGCTGGCTGGTGAAGACGAAGCCGAGCGCACCGACGATGCTCATGATGCCCATGGCCGCCATCGGGACCAGCGGCGTGCCACCGATGAATGCAACCGCGAACACGATCGCGGACAGGACGATGGCGGAACCGAGGTCACCCTGCAACATGCAGAGTGCGGCACCTGCCAAGGCGACGAACATGACCGGCTTGAGCGTCCGGCCGAGATTGGCGATCTCGGTCTCGCGCTTGGCGAGCAGATCAGCGCAGTAGAGCAGCACCGCGAGTTTGAGGAACTCCGACGGCTGGAAACCGAGCGGGCCGATGTACACCCATGCCCGAGCGTCGTTGACCGACGCGCCGAGTCCCGGCACGAACGGCAGCAGCATCGCGGCCATCGAACCGCCGAGGATCAACGGGGTCAGCCGCCGCCACCGGTGATAGGGGATCCGGGTCATCATCACGAGCGAGACGAGGCCGAAACCAGCCCACATCAATTGGCGATTGAAGATCCGCCACGGCGAGAGGTCGTTGTGCAGCGAGGTGATCGCCGACGCCGAGAACACCATCACCAGCCCGAGCATGATCAGCACGGTGACGACCAACGCGATCACGTAGAACGCAGTCGGTGGTGGCCCCAGCGGGCGGGTGACAGCACGGCGCGACGGATGACCCCGGCGGGACGAGCTGCGCTCCAACGCTTGTCGCCGACGGTCGCCGATGAGGGTGCTGGCGGTGGTCATCGCGCTCCTTGCATGTTCGTGTCGACGTGCTCGAGATGGGCCTGGACCAGCGTCCGAAAATCGTCGCCTCGAGCCGGGTAGCCGCCGTCGGGATACCAATCGAAGCTCGCACAGGCGGGCGACAGCACGATCGCGTCGCCCGGCTCGGCCAGCGCCGCCGCCCGCTCGACAGCTTCGGCCATCGAGGTGGCCCGGACGACCGGACAGATGCCGTCGAAGATCGAGGCGATGATGTCGGAGGCCTCGCCGATCGCGACCACGCCGCGCATCCGCTGCGGTTCGGACCCGAGTTCGCTGAGATCGAGGCCCTTGTTGCGACCGCCGGCGATCAGCACGACCGGATCGAAGGCACGGATTGCGGTGATCGCAGCATGCGGTGTGGTGGCTTTGGAGTCGTTGTACCAGTGCACTCCCCCGCCCTCGCCCACGGGCTCGAGCCGGTGCGGTGGGCCGACGAAGGTGCGCAGTGCGGTCGCGATTGCAGCCGTGTCGGCGAGCCCGCTCTGCTGTACCAGCGCCGCCGCCGCGAGGGCATTGGTGATGTCATGTGGCAGGGCCCGGCGCATCTCGGCGACCGCGCAGATCGGACCGTTCGGACCGATCAACATCCCGCCGGTGCCAGGGAGGGACGCGCAGCGATAGTCGGCACCGGACAGGCCGAATGTGACCTGCCGAGCAATGGCGTCTGTCAGGTGGGACATCACCAGCGCATCGTCGACGAACCCGATCGCAGCATCGTCGCTGCGCTGGAAGCGCCACATCCGGGCCTTGGCGGACACATAGCTGTCCATATCGCTGTGCCAATTGAGGTGGTCGGGAGCGAGGTTGAGCCACACCGCTGCATCGGGGCGGAAGCAGGTGGTCCAACTGAGCCGGAAACTGGTGCATTCGACGACGAACACGTCGATCGTGTCGTCGTCGATTGCCTCGACCAACGGGACATCGGTGTTGCCGACGGCAACCGCATGGCGGCCGGCAGCTCGAAGCATGTCGGTGGCGAGCAACGTCGTGGTGGTCTTGCCGTCGGTGCCGGTGATCGCGAGCATCGGGCGGGCCCCGGCGGGTCGCAATTGCTCCCATTCGTAGGCGAGATCGATTTCGGTCCGCAGTGGGCGATGATGCTGCTCGGCCGCCGTCACCACGGGATGGGTCTCGGGAATACCCGGCGCCGGAGCGACGAAGTCGCACCACCGGACGAGTTCGTCGATCCGGTCGACGTCCGGCATCTCGACGAGCTGGATCCCGAGTCCAGCGGCCACTGCCCGCTTGTCGTCGGTGACGTGATCGTCGGCTGCGATGACGTCGTAGTCACGAGCAACGAGGGAGCGAGCAACCGCTGTGCCGGCGATCGCGACCCCGAAGACGAGTGCGCGCGTCATCCTCCGCTGACCTGCTTACTGAAGTCGGCGATGAAGAGTGCCAGAGCGCTGGCGACACAGATTCCCGAAATCAGCCAGAACCGAATGATGACGGTGGTCTCGGGCCAACCAACGAGTTCGAAGTGGTGATGGATCGGCGACATCCGGAACAGGCGCTTCTTGCGCCCACTGGCCTTGAAGACGACCATCTGGATCGCTACCGACCCGGCTTCCATCACGTTGATGCCGCAGATCAGAATCAGTAAGAGATGGGTGTTGAGGGTCAACGCCAGCAAGGACAGCGCGGTCCCCAGCGCGAGGGCGCCGACATCGCCCATGAAGATCCGCGCCGGTGCCGCGTTGAACCACAGGAAGCCGCCGCACGCACCGGCGAACCCCGCTGCGAGCACGGCCAGGTCGAGCGGGTTGACGACACCCTTGTAGATGTCTGGATATCGAAGGGCCACATATCCAATGATCGTGAAGGCGAGGAACCCCATCAGCGCGGACCCGCCGGCCAGGCCGTCGAGTCCATCGGTGACATTGACAGCGTTGCTCGTCGCCCAGATCATCGTTCCGGCCCACAGGACCCACACGTACCACGGCACGCTGAGTCCCGGCAGTTCGGCGCGGGTCAACGAGATCGTCTCGCTGACGCCGGTGCCGGCGACGAGCCACGCGGCGATGAGCATGCTGAGACCGAGAGTGATGTAACTCTTCTTCTTCCAGAAGATGCCGCGATTGTGGCTTTTGGTGACCTTGATGTAGTCGTCGAGGAAGCCCATGAACGCCATCACGAGGATGCCGACCCATGCGATCACGGCCTGGTTCGAGAACGCGAGATCACGGACGTGGGCCACCAGCCACCCGACGAACGCGGCAACGACGATGGCCAGGCCGCCCATGGTCGGCGTGCCGCCTTTGGCCATGTGGTGCTCGGGTCCGTGGTCTTCCTTGCCCAGGATCGGCTGACCCTTGCCGCGGTTGCGGAAGAACGAGATCAGGAATCGAGATCCGAACAGGGACACGATCATCGCAGTGGCTCCTGCGATCATGATGGCGATCACGACACGTTCTCCAACAGTTCTCGGGCGACGACACGGTCATCGAAGGACGCGACCGTGCCATGGAAGGTTTGGGTTGTCTCGTGGCCTTTGCCGGCAATGATCACGACATCACCGGGACCTGCGGTCCGCAGCGCGAGAGCAATGGCTTGGAAACGATCTGGCTCCACCGCAATCCGACCACGGTAGTTCTCGGGTACCCCCCGAATGGCGTCATTGATGATCGCAGCCGGGTCTTCCGAGCGTGGGTTGTCGGACGTGATGACCACCGAATCTGCACCCTGGGCCGCGGCGCGACCCATCTCTGGCCGCTTGTCGTGATCTCGGTCACCTCCGCAGCCGAAGACGACGACGACGCGGTTGGACCCAGCGACGACGCGCCCAGCGGCGAGCACTTGCTCGAGCGCGTCCGGCGTGTGGGCGTAGTCGACGATGACGGCGAACGACTGCCCGGCATCGATCCGTTCGAAGCGACCGGGCACCGACGTCGTCATGGCCAACGCTGAACTGATCGCTGCCGGCTCGTGGCCGAGCACGGCAAGTGTCGTTGCTGCGGCGAGGGAGTTCATCACGTTGAACCGACCTCCGAGACCGACCCTGATCCGCTGCCCTCGCCACGTGTATTCGTGGTCGAACGCGCCGACGATGACATCGCTGATGTCGTTGGCCGAGAACGTCGTCATCGGAATCGGGTGCGCATCGGCGAGCAACTGCCCGTGTACATCATCGATGTTGACCACACCGTGAGTGGTCAGATCTGGTTCGAACAAGCGGGCCTTGGCAGCGAAATAGCGCTCCTGGGTGCCGTGCAGGTCGAGGTGATCATGCCCGAGGTTGGTGAACACACCGATCCGGAAATGGGTGCCGACGACCCGGTCGAGCGCGAGCGCGTGCGACGACACCTCCATTGCGACCGTTCGCTTTCCGTCGGCGAGAAAACCCGCCAGGCGCCGTTGCAGGTCTGGGGCTTCTGGCGTGGTGTGGGTGCCGGACAACGTCCCGATCACACCCGTCGGGCTTCCGAGCGCCTCGAGTGCGCTGGCGAGGATGTGGGCTGTGGTGGTCTTGCCGTTGGTGCCGGTGATGCCGATGACGTCGAGCCGTGCGCTCGGGTGGCCGAACAGGCTGGCGGCGAGCTCGGCCATGGCGACTCGGGTGTCGTCGACCACCACTTGGACCACGCCCTCCAACGCCATGACGTGATCGACGAGCACGGCGACGGCGCCGGACGCTACGGCGTCGGCTGCAAACTCATGACCGTCGCGCCGCTCGCCGCGCAGGCAGCAGAACAATGTGCCCGGGGCAACCTGGCGGGAGTCGAACGTGATGTCGCGGACGAGCGGGTCGGAATCGACCGCGAGTCTTTCGACGCCGGCGCGGCTACCGACCAGTTCACGGACGCGCACCGACCTGGCGCCGGCCACGACGGCGCTCAGCGGCAACCGAGGGTGAACGGTGTCGGCGCTCATTTCTCCGGGCAACCGCCGTTCGCGGTCGGCGGCTGGATGCCCTGTTGATGCATGATCGACGGAACGATGTCCTTGAACACCGGCGCTGCAGCGGTTCCGCCGAACCGGTCCTGGGTGGCCGCCGGCGGCTCGTCGATCGAGATCAAGGTGGTCACGGCCGGAGCTTCCGCAGGGAAGAAGCCGACGAAGGATGAGTAATACTTTCGGTCTTCCTCTTTGGTCGGATACATGCCCTTGTCGTTCAGCTTCACCGCTGTGCCGGTTTTGCCCGCAATCGTGATGCCGTCGACCTGAGCACCCTTGGCCGTGCCGTCGCAGACCACAGCCTGGAGCATCGTGTTGACCTCGGCAGCGACCTCGGGCTCGATCACGACGCGGGTCACCGACGGCTCGGCAGCAACCGGGACACCATCGGTACCGATGGTCGCCTGGAGCAGGCGTGGCGCAACATACACGCCGCCGTTGGCGACCACGTTGACGGCCGACACCAGCTGGATCGATGGCACACAGACGCCGTAGCCGTAGGCCGGGGTGAGCTTCTCGGTGCCCTCCCATTGATGCCAGTCCCTGAACAATCCAGACGTCTCACCCGGGAAGTCGAGGGTGGTCTTGTCGCCGAAGCCGAAGGCCTTCATGTAGTCGTATTGCTTCTCCGGTCCAATCGTGTCCGACAGCAACATCGTGCCGATGTTCGATGAGTGGACGAGGATGTCCCTCACGCTCCACCATTCTTCCTTGTGGGGCTCGGCGTCACGGATCGTCTTCTGCCATTTGGTGTTCTCGTTGAAGTTACGGAACCACGGCACGTTGAACGACGTGGTCGGCACAACGGTGCCTTCGTTGAGCGCCGCCGACGCGGTGATCACCTTGGCGACCGAGCCGGGCTCGTTGCATTCGGTCATGGCCTTGTTGGCCGAGGTGACGTGATACACGCCTTGATCATCGCGTTCGACGGTGGCCATCGCGAGGATGTTGCCCGTTCCGCTTTCCATCACAATGCCGGTTCCACCCTTGGCCGGCAGCGAGCTGACCTGCTTGAGTAGCGCTTGCTCCAGCGAATATTGGATGGAGCGGTCGATGGTGAGGACGAGGTCTTGGCCGGGAACGGCAGCGCGCGACACAGTGCCGGACGACGGGATCACGTTGCCTTTCGTGTCGATCTCGCTGACCCGCTCGCCATCGGTGCCGGTGAGGATCTTGTTGTACTCCAACTCGAGACCCGCAGTACCGGTTCCGTCGATGTCGGTTCGGCCGATGACACTCTTGGCGAGGTCCCCACCCGGTACCACCCGGGTGTCCTCGGTGTATGAATACACCCCGTTGAGGCCGAGCGCCATGACCGACCGGGCGAGCGTGGTCTCGACTTGGCGTGCGACGAACACGAAGCCCTTGGTCTTGTCCTGCATCGCCACCGTCAATGACGCTTGCTTGTCGGCAGGGAGCCCGAGCGCAGATGCCAGCGTCGTTGCCGTGCCAGCAGCGTCGAGTACGAACTTCGGATTGACGTAGATCGTGGTGGCCGGAACCGACAGCGCGAGTTCGTCACCGTTGCGGTCGAAGATCACGCCGCGGCTCGCGTCGAGCGTGGCCTCCCGGGTGCGCTGACTGGTGCCTGCGTTCTGGTACGAGGTTGCCTCGGCGGTCTGCAACATGCCGACTCGAGTGAGGATCAGGCCGAAGACGAGCACAGTCCCCACGAAAAGCGCGATCAGCCGACGGCGCGGGTTGCCTGCTCGAAACAACTCGCGAGCCGGCTTGCGCTCGCGGCGCGTCCGACGACGCAGCGGCTGCGTCCGCCCGATGGGACGCGATTGGCCGCGCCGGTCGCGGGGTGCCAGCAGCTGCGCCGGCGCCACGCGACCAGGCGCGTTCTTGCGGCTGGCGCTGGCGCGAGCCCGTGCGGCTGCATCCGACACCGTACGGGTCGAACCAGCGTGAGTCGAACCCGCGCGAGTCGAACCGGCGCGAGCAGAACCCGCGCGAGCAGAACCTGCGCGAGCAGAACCTGCGCGAGACGAGCCGGCGCGGGGCGAGGGCCCATGACTGCGGTTTCCACCCCTCGGCGGTGGGGGTTGCCGACGGCTCATGGGGCGTCTCCTGTCACCTTCTTGACCTCGCTGAACTGTTCGAGCGAGGTCAGCTTGTCGGACACCACGTCGGGCAAGCCAGAGGCAGCCGCTGCGACCACGGCTTCTGTCGCTGGGTCGAGCGTGATCAGCTCACCGGTTTCTGCCGGAACCATGCCCAGTCGTTCGGCTTCGAGGGCCAGCCGGTTCGGCGAACGCAATTGAGCTCGCTGACGGCGCAGAACGTCGTACCGCTCGCGGGCATCGCGAACGGATCGCTCGGTCTTGTCGAGCGCGAGTTGGTTCTGGGCCAACTTGGTCTGGAACGCAACGGCACCGAGCAGCAATGCGAACAGCACGGCGAAGGAAACCACGACAACACCCATCGCCCGCCGACGGCGGGGAACGACCTCGAGCCGCGGGCGTCCGTGCTGGCGCTCTGCCAGCCGCTCGGCAGCAGTAGTGCTGCGGGTGAGCGGACGGGCGGTGCGGGCGGCACCGTCGGCGGCCGCCTCGCGAGCAGGGCGCGGCCGTGCCGGCAGCGGAATGGCCGCTGCGAGTTGGGTGACCCGGCTCTCCCGCTCGGGAGCGCGCCGCAGCGGCGTCTGACGGGCGATGGCAGCGCGCTCGTTCGGACCTTCAGCGGAGCGGCGTTGGGCCGCGACCTCGGCCGGTTGGACACGAGGACGACGAGCGAGCGGGCTACGCAACGGACGGGCCAACGATTCGTCGTGTGACCGAGTGGGCAGCGCACCTGCGGAGATGCCCTCTGATCGGCGGCTCGACGGACGGCCAGGCGCGGGCTCGGTGCGACGGGTCGGTTGGCGAACCGGCACGGCGCTGCTGCGCGCAGCGTCTCGGCGGGGCGCACCCTGACGGGTGCCCGACCGCGGATCGCGGCGCGGTGACGTGTCACGGAGTGGAGAGACTGCGGACATCTCAACCCTCGCTTTCTGCAAGATGGTCGGGCGAACGATCGGATGTGTCGGCCAGTCGTTCGACCACGCGAAGGCGAGCCGAGGCAGCACGACGATTGTCTGCGATCTCGGCGGCCGAGGGGGTACGAGAGATGCGACGAACGAGGCGGACGGTCCGGATCGCGCCGCACACGCACGGCAGGCCCGTCGGGCAGATGCAGTCGCCGGTCTCGGCCGAGCGGAATCGTTCCTTGACGATCCGGTCTTCACCGGAGTGATACGACAGCACCACGACCCGACCGCCCTCAGCGGTTGCCGCGATCGATGCATCGATGGCTCCGGGCAAGATCTCGAGTTCGCGGTTGACCTCGATCCGGATCGCCTGGAACGAACGCTTGGCGGGATGGCCGCCCGTGCGGCGAGCCGCAGCAGGAATTGCGGCGACGATCACCTCCGCCAATTCGGTGGTGGTCTCGATTGGTCGGTGAGCGATGATCGCCTTGGCAATTCGGCTCGCAAACCGCTCGTCACCGTTGGTCAGGAGCATCCGCGCCAGTTCGCGCTCGGGATAGCCGTTGATGATGTCTGTTGCCGACCAGGTCTCGGTCGGGTCCATCCGCATGTCGAGCGGAGCCTCGTTGCGATACGAGAAGCCGCGCTCTGATCGGTCGAGTTGATGCGACGAGACACCCAGGTCGAACAGCGCCCCGCTGAGGGTGTCGATCTCGGCTGATCGCATCGCCTCGTCGAGGTGGTCGAAACGGCAGTGAACGGTGCGCACCCGATCCCCGAATCTCGCCAAGCGCCGCCCGGCCGCAGCCAGCGCCGCATCGTCGCGATCGATTCCGAGGATGCCGAGGTGGGGATGTGCGTCGAGGATCCGTTCGGAATGACCACCGCCGCCGAGCGTTGCATCGAGGACGAAGCCGGCGGGCACCGTCGCGAACGCAGCCGTGATCTCATTCACCATCACGGGGAGGTGTCGAAAATCTGACGTTGGGTCGGTCTCGGTTGGTTCGGAGTGGGTCCCGCTCATCTGCAGTCCTCCGGTGAACGATTGTCGCCGGGATGTCTCCCCGGACGGAACGAGATGGAGCGGGTGGAGTTGGGGCTGTCATCTTGTTCACCGGAGGACTGCGGATGAGCGGGGCTCATGCCGGGATTTCTGGTTCGTGCTGGGTCTGGTGCTGTGGGTGCTGTCGCGCTGGCGCGCCCTCGGCGTATTCCTGCTCGCCGGCGATCATGCTGCGCTCGTAGCGGTCGACCGAACAGATCTCGACCCGGTCGAGTCGACCGAACACCATGACCGGGCCCTTGACCTCCAGCTTGGCGTGACGACGCAAGCGCTCGTCGAGTGAGATCCGACCTTGGCCGTCGGGTTCGGCCGGGTTGGCCCGAGCCGAGAAGGCGCGGAGGCGATCCATCGTGATTTCGCCACGAGATTGTCGTTGTTCCATCCGATCTGCCTCCTCGTCGAATGCTTCGGCCGTGAAGACCTCGATGCTGTTGTCGGCCCCCAAGGTCAAATAGCAACTGGTGCCCAGGCGCGCCCGAAACGACGGAGGGAGCGCGAGGCGGCCCTTGATGTCGAGTTGGCGTTCGAACGCGCCGAGGAACTTCTGCATTGACCGAGAAAAGACCTTTGAATGCTCCCGATCGCTGCCTCGCCCGATGGCGGTGTGGCCGGGATCACCACACATCCCCACTATGCCCCACTGTTCACCCAAAGTCAACGCGATATGGCCCATCAGGTGGGAAATATCGCGGCAGCATCGGCGTCAAATCTCACGATCCGCGCGAATAGCCGCAAGATTCGGGCAACTTTAGCGAACTGTGCGCGCGATCCGCGCGAATGAGCGGTGGGGAAACCGGCGCGGGGTCAGCCCTGACGGAGCTGGTTCAGGAACGCCAGTTCGATCGAGGCGTCGTCTGCGTCGACCGTTGTCACCGCATTGTCCAGTTCGGACGACGGCGGGATCGGTTTGGCGAACAAGGCCGATGTCTCGATCGGTCGCCAGTGTCGATAGAGCGCACACTGAAAGCGGGCGGCCGCTCGGGTCCGGCGCTGGCTGATCCCGACGATCTTGCTGGTCGCGGCCGTGCTGGTCGCGGCCGTGCTGGCGCCAGCCGCCTTGGTCACCACTTCCATGGTCACCACTTCCTTGGTCACCACTTCCCCACCGCCGATCCCGGCGAAGCACACCCGGCTCGACCATGGCGTCGTCACCATCGATCCAACGTGCACCTCGCCATGGGCCACTCCGAGGTCGACGAGGGTGCGTCGCCAGACCTCGCCCAGCCACCAAGCCGACGAGGTGACATCGTTGGTCCATTGGTGGTGAGTTGTGGGGATCAGGACATCCACCCACACGACGTCGCCGGGAGCGACCAGCACGGCTCCTCCCCCGCTGCGCCGACGAACCACCTCGACCCGGGCTCGTTCGCAGGCAACCAGGTCGAGGTGCTCGAGAGGTTGGGCCGAACCGAGCACGATCGCTGGACGATCGACCTCGAACCACCACACCGACGGCTCGAGATCGTCAGGGATCTGGCGCCCGTGGAACTCCGCCGCATCGCCACGACTGTGGTGCACATTCCAATCGATCTTCCAATCGATCTGAGGATGGGAAGTGCTCACCCTTTCAGGATGCCCTGTTTCTGTCAGGACGCGTGTGCCAGGTACGGCTTCCACGCGTCCGGAACCATCCCGACCGACACGGCCACCCAGGTTTGATCGCGAGGTGGCCTCGGCTGGCGGGCGAGGCGCATATTGGCCTCATCCGGCGTGCGGTCACGTTTGTGCAGGTTGCACGGTCGGCAGGCAGCCGCGACGTTCTCCCACTCGTTGCCGCCACCGCGTGACCGGGGCATGACATGGTCGATCGAGTCAGCATGAGCGCCGCAGTACTGGCAGCGGTGCTCGTCGCGGACGAAGATCGCCCGTCGCGACATCGCGGTGCGGCAGTGGTACGGCACCCGAACGACGTAACGCAGGCGGATGATGAGCGGACTCGGCAACGCGAGCCGTGCCGAACGCAACACGGTTCCATCGTCTTCGACCAGATCGGCCTTGTCGCACAGAATCAGGCAAGCTGCCCGACGTGCTGGTACCACGCTCAGCGGCTCGTATGTTGCATTTAACACAAGTGCGCTGCGCATGGTCGGTGACTTTAGTGACGGTCCCCAGCCGTCACCGGCGGGATTATCGCGGCGCAACCGAACAGTCGCGCTGTCCTGATCGCTGTCCCGATCGATGTCCCGATCGATGTCGTGATTGACGTCGTGCGTGCTGTCCGGATCGCGGTCGGAAGCGCTGACGGTTGCACCGGCTGGCTCATCATCTGTCCCACTGCCGACACCACGCCAGATAGTTCACCACATCGGGGGGCTCCGGTCGATGGTTCGCGTCGCCGTATTGGGTGACGAGCCGAAATTTCATGTAGGGGCCACTCGGCACCGGGAGGAACGGTCGTCGCCGGAACCAGCCCGGCGCTGCGGTCCGCCGCATCTGGCGCAGCGCTGTGCCCCACAGCCCGGGTCGGGCTGCAACTGCAGCAGCAACCCGGATCCAGGTCACTTGGCCTTGATCTCCGACTTGGGTTCTTTCGGCAGTCCGAGCACCATCTCGCCGATGATGTTGTGCTGGATCTCGCTCGACCCGGCGTAGATCGTGCCGGCCCGAGCGTTGAGGAACGTACCCGCCCACGACGCCGTGCTCAGCGCATCGCCGGAGTCGTCGGTCTGGAACGCACTCTGCGGCGGGCGACCGGCGGGCACCAGCCCGTCCATCCCGAGGATGTCCATCGCCAACTCCGTGACCACCTTGTGGTACTCGCTCCAATACAGCTTGGCAATCGCACCGTCGGGACCGGGGTGGTGACCATTGACGAATTGGGTGAGCGTGCGCATCCCGAGATAACGCATCATCTGGACCTTCTCGTAGCAAACGGCGATGCGCTGACGAATGATCGGATCCTTGTCCTTGCCGCGATCCTTGGCAAGCACGATCAGACGATCGAGTTCGGCCTGGAAACGGATCGGCACGACTGCTGCGGCCTCGCCGCGTTCGTAACCGAGCAGGGTCATCGCCACCGCCCATCCGTTGTTGAGCCCGCCGACGATGTTCTCCTTGGGGCACACCGCATCGGTGTAGAAGACCTCGTTGAACTCGCTCTCGCCGGAGATCATCTTGATCGGGCGGACTTCGATTCCGGGTTGGCGCATGTCGACCAACAGGAACGAGATGCCCTTGTGACGTGGTGCATCGGGGTCCGTGCGGGCGAGGGTGAAAATATGGTCGGCCAGATGGCCTGCCGAGGTCCAGATCTTCTGGCCGTTGAGCACCCACTGATCACCGTCGAGTTCGGCCTTGAGTCCGAGGTTGGACAGGTCCGAGCCAGCATTGGGTTCGCTGTAGCCCTGGCACCAGATGTCGTCATTGGCCAGGATGCGCGGCAGGTAATAGGCCTTTTGCTCGTCGGTGCCCCACTGCAGCAGCGTGTTGCAGAGCATCTGGATACCGAACACGTCGTTGCTGCCACCGGTGGGCACGCCGGCTTTGGTGAACTCTTCGGCGACGATCACTTGCTCGAGCGCGGAGAGACCGCCACCGCCGTACTCGGCCGGCCAACCCGGGGCGAGGTAGCGGGCCTCAGCCAGGGTGGCCCGCCACATGGTCACGAACTCCTGCATTGCGTCGCCCTCGAGATCGCCGGTGCCGGACCAGTTGGTCGGCAAGTTCTCGGCCAGGAAGGCCTGGACCTTCTCGCGATATGCCTCGGCCTCAGGGGTGTACGTCGGTTGCATGCGACCAAGATTACCGCCCGGTAATCACCTGCGGACCGATCGGCACTCGCCTCCCGAGAAACGAGACCAACTGCGATTTCTGTGTCACCACATATCCCGAATTCGGGATATGTGGTGACACAGACCGTGGACAACGGGCGACGGGCGACGGGCAACGGGCAACAGGCCGACAGTCCGGCGGGGTCAGACCCGGCCGAGGACGCCGCGACGAGCGAGCGCAGCCGCACCGATCAGCGGGGCCAGTTCGCCGAGCGCCGCGCGGCGGATGTCGAGCCGTTCGGTGAAGGCAAGCCGTGCTCGCTGGCTGGCTTCGGCCTGAGCTGCTGCGAAGAACGCCTCGCCGAAGCCGAGCGCCACCGAACCACCGATCACGGCGACGTTGCAGTCCACGATCGCAGCCAGTGATGCGAGAGCCCGTCCGACGAGCAGACCGGTGCGCTCGATGATCGCCTGCGGCGCGCGTTGGGGTGGCCGGCCGGTTTCGGCTTCGATCGCCGGCCCGCAGGCATAGGCCTCGAGGCAGCCGACGCCGCCACACGAACAGCTGCGACCTTCGGTCTCGACCACCATGTGGCCGATGTGGCCGGCGTTACCCAGCCGACCGTTCAGCAAACGCCCGTTGCTCAGGATTCCACCGCCGACACCGGTACCGATGACGACTCCGATCATGTTCATCTCGCCGCGGCCGGCACCGCACCAGGCCTCGCCGAGGGTGAGCGCCTTGGCGTCATTGTCGACGTGACTCGGCAAGCCGGTGAGATCGGCGAGCGCCTCTTGGAGCGGAAAGTCCACCAGTGTCGGGATGTGCAACGGCGAAACGGTGCCGTTTGGCATGTCCATTGGACCACCGCAACCAGCCCCGGTTGCGATCAGCGGTGCCGGCGCAGCGGCGATCACCCGCTTGACGAGCCGCTCGATGGCTGCCCAGACGTCTCGTTGCGGTGTTGCCACCCGGTCTCGCACCACGACCCGCCCGTCGTCGTCGACGACACCGGCCGCGAGCTTGGTGCCACCGATGTCGACAGCGAGATACATCGGTTCCACGACCGCCACCGTACCAACGCCACGGCATCAGTCGTTGCCGCTGACCAGCCGAACGAACGGGCAAGATCCCGATGGTCCGCGCCACCCTGGTTGCATGCCATTGCAGGCACCGATCGCCTACCCTTGACGACGTGACGGCAGCCCCCACGACCCAGGTCCCCACCTTCGCGACGTTGTTCGAGGCCATCACCGACAATGTCGGGCAGGTGATCCACGGCAAGCGCCAAGAGATCCAGCTCGCCGTCGTCTGTCTCCTCGCCGAGGGCCACCTGCTCATCGAAGATGTGCCCGGGGTCGGCAAGACCAGTCTCGCCAAGGCGTTGGCAGCGTCGTTGCAATGCACCTGGAAGCGGGTCCAGTTCACGCCCGACCTCCTGCCCACCGACCTCGTCGGCGTCAGCATCTACTCGCGCAACACCGAGACCTTCGACTTTCGCCCTGGCCCGTTGTTCGCCAACATCGTGCTCGCCGACGAGATCAACCGGGCGTCCCCCAAGACCCAGTCGGCGCTGCTCGAGGCGATGGAAGAGCGGCAGATCTCGGTCGAGGGCCGCAGCCATCAACTGCCACCACCGTTCATGGTGATCGCCACCCAGAACCCGGTCGAGCAAGAGGGCACCTACCGACTCCCGGAGAGCCAGCTCGACCGATTCCTGCTCCGGTTGTCGCTCGGCTATCCCGGCCGCGACGCAGAGATGGCCATTCTCGATGCGCAATCCAACGTGGAACCGCTCGCCGAACTTCGGCCGGTCGTCAGCAGCGCCGAGGTGCTCGCGATGATCGACGCCGTCCGCAGCGTCCACATCGCCGATGCGCTCAAGGCCTACCTGGTCGACCTCGCCGAGGCCAGCCGACGACATCCGGGCATCACCCTCGGCATGTCACCGCGTGCGACCCTGCAACTCGCCCGCGCTACTCGCGCCCAGGCAGCAGCAAACGGCCGCAAGTACGCGACCCCGGACGACGTCAAGGCTGTTGCCTCCGCCGTGCTGTGCCACCGACTGATCATCCGCCCCGACGCAGCCGCCCGAGGTCTCACCCCGCAGCGCGCCGTGGCCGAGCTGCTCTCATCGGTGCCGATCCGCTCGGGGAACTGAACCGGTGCTCACTCGCCAGGGTTGGGGAGCAGTGGTGTTGGCCGTTGTGATCGGGGTCATCGGCCGGATGTTCGGTGTCCTCGAACTGTTCGTGATGGGCGCCGGCATCCTCGCGCTCGTCGCGGCGACGGCGTTATGGGTCCATGCCCGACCGATCCGGCTCGAGGTTCATCGCACGGCGGTGCCGAGCGCATTGCAAGTGGGCGAAACCGGTCGAATCGAACTTCGCCTGACCAACCTCACCAAGGGCGGCACATCACCGCTCGTGCTGTGGGAACCGGTCGCAGGCATGGGCGGAGCCACGCTGCGGTTGGCACCGATGCGTCGGGCGGAGACCACATCGGCCCACTACCGACTGCCCGCAACCCGTCGCGGCACCGTGACGTTCGGACCGCTCGTGGTCGAACGGCGCGATCCTTTCGGCCTCAGCACCCTGCGGCGGGTGATGCCCGGCACCCACGAGGTGATCGTGCTGCCGGCCCATTTTGCGCTCGCCCTGCCGACCGGCGCCGGCGGCGCCGGGCCGCTCGGCCAACACCTGCGGATGCGTTCGCTGGGTCGCTCGGGCAGCGAGTTCCACTCCTTGCGCGAGTACGTCGAGGGCGACGACTTACGCCGGATCAACTGGCGAGCCTCGGCCCGCAGCGAGACCCTGAAAGTACGCGAGGTCGAGCCCGACGGACTACGACGCTGTTGTGTCACGCTCGACACCACGGCCGACGAGTACTCCTTGGATGGCTTCGAACGCGCTGTTTCCGCTGCTGCGAGCGCGATTGCATCGGCTGATCGGGCTGCCTTGCAGCTGCGTTTGTTGATCGGAGCCACGGTGGATCTGCGCAACACGTCGTTGAACGCAGCGCTGTACCGTCTCGCCGACTGCAGCGTCAGCGCTGCCGAAACGCCATCCTTCAACGCTCCGTCCGGCGAAGGTTTGGGGCTCAACATCGTCGTCACCGGCAGCGCCGGTTCGCTGGCGGTGGCCGCCGCTCGGCGCAGCCTCAACCCCAACGACGTGCTCGTCGTGATCGCCTGCACGACGATGACCAGCCAGAACGGAACCTTCGTGATCGACGCCACCGACGACACCGAGTTCGCCCGCTCGTGGGCAGAGATGACCGGCACTGCAGATCTGTCGCTGACGCCGCGCCCGCCGCGCTCGTCGCGCTCGTCGCGCCCGTCGCGTCAGGCATCGATGACGAACGCGTCATGACCGTCACCAACGCTGTACCAGCCGTCGCGGCGAGCACCCGAGGGGAGGTCAGCAGTCCGACGAGCCGAGCGATCGACACGATCCCGTCTTCGGTCGTCCTCATGATTCTCAGCATCGTCACCACCGTCGGGTTCTGTCGCGTGTTCGACGGATGGGAGTACCTCGCGCCGATGTTGACCGTGGTGATCGGCGTGCACGTTGCGGCGCTCGTGATGCGGCTGATCAACCTGCCCGGGTACATCGCGATCCCGGCCCAGATGCTGGTCCTGTTCGCGCTGGTCGGGTGGAAGTACTACCCGTCGACGATGACGGGTCCGTTCCCCAGCGGTCGCACGTGGGACTTCATGTCGCTCGATCTCCAGCTCGCTCGCGAACAGTTCCCCGACGCAGTCGCCCCCGTCGCAGCGGTCGGCGGGTTCGTCGTCGGGGCCGCCTTCGCGCTCGGTCTCGCCGCGCTGCTGTCCGATGCGTTTGCGTTTCGCGCGTACGGACGTGGCGAAGCCACTGTGCCGTCAGCCGTGCTGTTCGTGTTCGCTGCAGCCCTCGGCATCGACAACCATCGCGTCGCCGTCACAGCTGCCTGGCTCGCCGCAGCGCTCGCTGTGATCGCGATACTGCGGGCCTCGCATGCGCAATCGGAACACGAATGGATCGGACCTCGCTCTCGCGTCCTGCTCAGCGTGCTGCCGCTCGCCGCCGTGCTCGCCGGCTGCGCAGCGCTGGGCGGTGCGGTCATCGGGCCCCGCCTTCCCGGTGCAGGCGACGAGGGTCTGGTCGACACCCACTCCAGCTCCGAGACCGTCAACGTCGGATCGCCGCTGGTCTCGATCCGCAGCCGGCTCGTCAATCAGTCGGCGCTGGAGATGATTTCCGTTGCATCAGCTGCGCCGCACTACTGGCGAACGACATCGCTCAACACCTTCGACGGCGAGCAGTGGAAGCTGCAGAAGAGCACGCTCGAGGACGTGACCGGCAACTTCGCTGATCCC
This sequence comes from Ilumatobacteraceae bacterium, assembly GCA_039920665.1. Classification (GTDB taxonomy): domain Bacteria; phylum Actinomycetota; class Acidimicrobiia; order Acidimicrobiales; family Ilumatobacteraceae; genus WLMZ01. The sequence goes on along the minus strand of JBDSDH010000027.1, from coordinate 43,490 downwards.
GGCACGAGGCCAGTTGAAATCCAGCAGGTCCGAATCAGCGGGCTCACCGACGTGTTGTTGCCGGCTGCCTACTCGCCGGTCGGTGTGCAGGGCGGCAATGTCACCTTTGTCGCGGACAGCGCAACGCTCGTGGTGCCCGACGGCCTCGGACGTGGCGACGAGTTCGACATCGTGTCGGCCCTGGTCGACGTCGATCCCGCCGTGTTGGCCGAAGCAACGTCATCGAACCCACCGAATCCGATCACCCTCGATCTGCCCGACAACTTCCCGTCGTCGGTTGCCGAGACCGCGCTCGACGTGACGGGCGACGCCGACACCAGTTATGGCAAGGCGATCGCCCTCCAGAGCTGGTTCCGCTCGACGTTCACATACGACCTGAGTGTCCAAAAGGGTCACGGCGACAATGCGATGGTCAACTTCCTGCGGATCAAGCGCGGCTACTGCGAGCAGTTCGCCGGAACGTTCGCAGCGATGGCCCGCTCGCTCGGCCTGCCATCTCGGGTCGCTGTTGGTTTCACCCCGGGCGACCTGCGCGCCGATGGGCGCTACCACGTCTACGGCCGCAATGCCCACGCCTGGCCGGAACTGTGGTTCGACGACGTCGGTTGGGTCTCGTTCGACCCCACCCCTGGTCGTGGCGAGCCCGGCACCGAGAACTACACCGGACTCGCCGCGCAACAAGCGACCGCTGACGCCGATGCCGGCAACCCGGGCGCGACGGCGACCACCTCGCCGGCGGCAACTCCCACCACGGTCGCTGACCCGAACCTGTCCCCTGTCACGACGCTGCCGGACGACATCCCGACGCCGACCACCGCACCACCCGAGGCAACCGCGACTCCGTTTCGCGAGCCCGCCGGTGTGTCCGCCTCGACGTGGTTGGTGATGACTCTCATCGTCGTGGTCGGCGCGTGGTTGATCGGGATGCCGAAGGTGCTCGCCAAGCTGCGCGAGCGCCGTCGTTCGAAGAATCCGCTGGTGATGATCACCGACAGTTGGGAACGGGCGGCGCGAAGCCTGACCCTCATTGGTCTGGGCCCTCACGTCGGCGAGACACCGATCGAGCATGCCCGCCGAGTTGGCGATGCGGCCGGCGTGGGCAACCGCACGTTGCGCGACCTCGCAGTATCGGCCACCACTGCCACCTACGGCGAACGCGGCGACAACACAACCGCACTGCGGTGCGTCGGCCTTGCCGAGCAGGTGGTGCACTCGGTGAAAAGTCGGCTGTCGGTGCCTCAGAAGGTGGTCAACTTCGTCGACCCCCGTCGGGTTCGACTGCTGATGCACTGATCAGACCCGGTCAGGCCCGTTCAACGATGTCAGGCGCGATCAATCATGGGAAATGTGGTTCAGTCGCGGTCGGGATTGGCGGAGCTGCGGCCGGCTCGGCGGCGGAGCTCGTCCGGAATCCGACTGAGCTGATCGCGGCCACGGGCCGACAGTTCACGCTCGAGCACGACACCTGCAGCGACCATCGCCACGAACGCCGCAAACGACAACCAGGCACTGACCTGCAGGGCGGCGATCACGACCACCAATGCAGCGACGAGACCAACAACACTCCACGTGAGCCGACCACGTGAGCCACCGTGGTGGCTGCGCTGGTTGACCTTGAGCGCGAAAGCGGGGTCAGCCTGGAGCTGCTCTTCGATCTGGCGCAGGATGCGTTGTTCTTCTTCGGAGAGCGGCATCAGAGTTCTCCCTGCATCGCCGACCCACGGGCGTGGTGTCGCTGACAGCTTCGCACGTTCTGATGACGCTGACAACGCGAGTCGATGGCCCCTCGGGACGTTTCCACGTCTGCAACGTAGCGCCAGATCCGCCACTCACGGTGCCGGGTCTCGGTCGTGATCCGGGCCCCACTGCTGAGAACCACGTTTCACCAGCCGAATCCCCTGCTTCGACACGGTGCTCGCGGGGCCGATTGCGGTGTTCCCGAACCGTTCCCGGATTGCGTCGATCGCAGCCGATGCCTCGGTCCAATCCGACGCCGAAGCTGCGAGAGGCGCCGTCGCCGCACGACAGGTCGAGGTACCGGTCTCGGCCGACCCGAACAGGTCATCCAGTCGCAACTGCTCAGCGGGCTGGCCGAAATTCGAGGCGTGGACGCCGATCAGGCGTACTCCTGGAGTCGGGTCGACGTTGGCCAGCAGCGGTCCCACGGCATCGAGGATCGCTGCAGCCGTGGCCACCGGCGACGTCAGCGTGACCGACCGGGTGATGGTGACGAATCCCGCGAAGCGCACCTTGAGTGTCATCGTCCGAGCACCGACTGCCGCAGCCCGAAGTCGGGACGCCACGGCATCGGACAGTCGAACGAGTTCGGTCCGCAGTTCCGGTTGACCAAAGAGGTCCCGAGCAAACGTCTCCTCGTGACCAATCGACTTCATCGCCCGGCCAGTTTCGACAGGCCGATCGTCGATGGCTTGCGACAGGGCATAGAGATGACGGCCACTCGACCGGCCGAGCGCGACGACGAGCGACTGCTCCCCCAGCCGGTACAAGTCGCCGACGGTGGCAACGCCGAACTTCTGCAACTTCTCCAGTGTCGCCGGTCCAACACCCCACAACCGCTGCACGGCGAGCGGATGGAGAAACGCCAGTTCGCCACCGCGAGGCACCTCGAACACGCCGGAGCCTGGGCGCACCCCCTCTGCGGTCGCCTTCGGCTTGGCGGCCACGCTCGCGAGCTTGGCGAGGAACTTGTTCGGGGCGACACCGACGGAACACGACAGGTCGAGCCGACTCTGGATCTGGTTTCGGATGTGGTGGCCGATCTCGACACCGTCGCCGAGCAATCGCAGCGCACCGGTGACATCGAGGAACGCCTCGTCCAGCGAGAGCGGCTCGACGTACGGCGTCGCCTCATCGAGGATCTCGCGCACGTCGCGGCTGACCGACGAGTACAACTCGTGATCACCCGACAGGAACACGGCGTGTGGGCACTTCCGGCGAGCCACTGATCCGGGCATGGCCGAGAACACTCCGTAGCGGCGCGCTTCATAAGACGCTGCAGCGACGACACCTCGGGGACCCATCCCGCCGACCACGACGGGTTGCCCGACGAGCTCTGGATGTCGGCGCAGTTCGACCGACACGAAGAATGCGTCCATGTCGACGTGGAGGATGGTCCTCGGAGCGCTCATGGGAAACGCTGTTCGACCCTGGCGGTGGCTCGATCGGCGCCATGGACGACGAACTCGAACCGCTCGACCGGCACCATGCCCGCCGCCAACCAGGCCAGGATCGGCAGCTTGACCCACAACGGCGAGTCCGTCAGCAGGGCCTCGACCTGAGCGAGGTCGACGAATTCGGCGTGCTCGACGATGCGGTCCGGATCATTCAGCGAAATCTCTCCCGAGGCGACGTCGGAGAACCACGACTCGACCGACATCTGCCACCCCATGTCCGGAGCGTGGACCGTGACGGTGTAGTGCTGACCGCCCTTCCATTCGGGAACGGCCAGACCGGTCTCTTCGAACACCTCGCGGGTGATGCCGGCCGTGATCGTCTCGCCCTCGTCGATCACGCCACCCGGCGGGGTCCACTCGAGCGTTCCCTGACGGCGGCGATTGGCGGCAAGCAGGAGTCGGTTGTCGACGACGATCAATCCACCACCGACGAGGAAGCTGCGCATGGTCGCAGTCTCGCAGGTGAACCAACGGTGGGGACGGAGCTGCGGCCCCATCCGGCAGATCGGGAAGCGATCAGCCGCCGGAGCGGCGGCGCTCGCGTCGGCCGCGATGATCTTGCGCCCACAGGCGGATCACCATCACGAACCCCTCTTGGATGATCCCTTGCGACATCTTGGAGACACCCTCGGTGCGGTCACGGAAGACGATCGGAATCTCGACGATCCGCCCTCCGGCGCGCACGAGGCGGTGGGTCATCTCGACCTGGAATCCGTAGCCGTTGGCTCGCACCGTCTCGAACTGCATCTTGTCGACCAGCGCGGCACTGCTGTACGCCCGGTAGCCGGCGGTGGCATCGTTGACGGCCAGCCCGAGAACTCCAGCCGCGTAGCGGTTGGCCCAACGCGAAAGCGCTCGACGTTTGCGGGGCCAGTTCTCGGTGATCCCACCGGGTACGTAGCGGCTTCCGAGGGCGAGGTCGGCGCCGTGTTCGACCGCCGACACGAGCGCCGGGATCATGACCGGGTCATGGGAGAAATCCGCGTCGATCTGGATGCAGATCTCTGCGCCGTCGTCGATGGCCCGACGGATGCCAGCGCGGTAGGCCGCTCCCAGTCCACTCTTGCCGGGCCGATGCAACACGGCGATGTCGCCGAGCTCATCGACCAACAACTCGACGATCTCGGCGGTGCCGTCAGGGCTGTTGTCGTCGACCACGAGGATGCCGACGTCGGGGGTGTTGGTGCGGATCGCTCGGCACAGCTTCTCGATGTTGTCTGCTTCGTTGTAGGTGGGAACGATGGCCACAGCACGCACTCCGGCAGCCTATGCCGAGACGGTCGCCACGCCAGGCCTGCTGTCGATCGGGACGCTCGGCCGTACGATGGCGGAGTGCCTGTAGAACCCGACCAGCGGCCGCTCTCCGCGCTGCCCCCTCCTGCTGCCCGAGTCGCAGCATTCGTTGCGATCCTGCTCGGTGGGTTGGCCGGCGGGTTGATCGGCTACAGCCTGGTTCGGGTCCAGTGCGATGGGGAGTGCGCCACCGGGCGCGGCCTGGGCGCCCTGATCGGAGCAGTTGCGGCCGGCGTCGGCATGGCCGTGGTCGCCGTGTTGGTCCTGCGGGCTGTCGGTGAGTGGAAAGACATCGAGGACAAGCGCTCCGACGGATCTGGCCCGTCGCGGCGCCCCCGATGAGTTCAGAGCCTGCGGACGTACATCCACTCGGCACCGAACTCCGTGAGTTGGCTGCCGACCTCGCCCGACGTGCCGGGCTGATGATCGCAGCCGGTCGACGCACCGGCGCAGGAGACGTCGACACCAAGTCCAGCGCAACCGACATGGTCACCGAATTCGACCGCCGCTCGGAGGAGATGATCGTCGGCGAAATCCGCACCGCACGACCCGACGACGGCATCATCGGCGAGGAAGGCACGGCCGACTCCGGCACGAGTGGCGTGCACTGGCTGATCGACCCGATCGACGGCACCACGAACTTCTTCTACGGTCTGGCCGGCTACAACGTGTCGATTGCCGCGTGTGACGAGCACGGCGCCTTCGCCGCTGCGGTCTACGTGCCGGCGACCAACGAGATGTTCTCCGCCGAACGTGGCAGGGGTGCCACGGTCAACGGCGAGCCGACCCGGTGCAGCACCACTGCCGATCTCTCCTCTGCGCTCGTCGCCACCGGATTCAGCTACCACGCCGACAACCGCCGGATCCAGATCGGACGGCTGCAGCACATCCTCGGCGAGGTTCGCGACATTCGCCGTCTCGGCGCTGCCGCCGCCGATCTCTGCTACGTCGCGGCCGGGCGAGTCGATGTCTACTTCGAGGAGCATCTGGGCCCATGGGATCTCGCTGCTGGTCAACTGATCGCGATCGAGTCGGGCTGTTTGCTCGGCGACTTCAGCGGCGCGCCCGTGCGACCAGCCCAGGTGTTGGCCAGCAATCCCGCTCTGTTCGAGCCGATGCAGACCCTGATCGCTCAGGCCGACCGATTGGCCGCGACGGTGCGGCTTCGCGGCTGACCGGGCATCTACACTGACGCCTCGTGGGAACCCGCATTCTGACCGTCGAAGACGACGAACGCATCCGAACGGCCGTCAAGCTGGCCCTCGAGGACGAAGGCTGGACCGTCGACGAGGCAGGCAGCGGCGAGGAGGCGATCGAGCTGTTCCACCGGGCGGTCCCCGACGTCGTGCTGATCGACATCATGCTGCCGGGCATCGATGGTTTCGAGCTGTGTCGCCACTTGCGCAAGACCAGCGATCTTCCGATCGTGATGGTGACGGCACGCGCCGACACCCACGACATCGTCGCCGGGCTCGAAGCCGGCGCCGACGACTACCTGACCAAGCCGTTCGCACCGAAGGAACTGTCGGCCCGGATCCGCGCCCTGTTGCGTCGAATCCGACCCATGAGTCCCGGTCACACCAAGCTGATCTTCGGCGATCTCGAGATCATCCCCGACGAGGGCAAGGTTCTGCGTGCCGGCGTCGAACTGCATCTCACCAAGACCGAGTTCAGGCTGCTGGTCGAACTCGGCCAGAACCCGGGTCGGGTGTTCAGCCGCGAGTCCCTGCTCGACAAGGTCTGGGGTTACGACTACTTCGGCGATGGGCGGTTGGTCGATGTCCATATCCGCCGGTTGCGCACCAAGGTCGAAGCCGACGCAGCGAACCCGCGCCACGTCGTCACGGTTCGAGGTCTGGGCTACCGCCTCCAGGCGTGAGACCGCACCTGGGATGCTCGCAGTGATGCGCTGGACGTGAGTACTTCGTGGTGGTCCCGAGCTCGGTATGCGCTTGCTCGGATGCGACCCCAGCGGGTTGGACTGCGGACGCGGATCCTGCTGACCTTCAGCGTCGGCTTCCTCGCCCTGTCGATGTTCCTGGCGACCATCACATACACCTTCACCAAGTCGACGCTGCTGAAGCAGCGCGACCGAGCAGCCGTGGAGCAGTCCTATCGCGACGCAAGTCAGGCGCTGAGTCGATTGCGTTCGCAGCCGGCGACCGCCCAGGAGGCGCTGGACGCTCTGGCCGAAATCGGGATCCAGCGTCCGCTGCTCAACTACCGAGGATCGTGGACACCGGGAGACAACCGGTTCGGCGAGAGCGTGCTGCCGGCTCGTCTGATCGCTGATGTCGGTGGATCAGGTGGGGGCACGGGCGGCACCCCATCGCGGATGATCATCTCGGTCGAGGGCAAACAGGTGCTCGTCGTGGGCGTGCCGCTCCCGGAGGTGAACGCATTGTATTTCGAGTTCTTCAGCCTCACCGAGATCAAGGACACCCTCCGCAGTGTCGGCCTGTCATTGATGTTCGCAGGGTTCATCACGACACTGTTCGGGGCGGTGCTCGGCGCTGTGGCCTCGCGTCGAGCGGTGCGGCCCCTCGGCGACGCTGCCCAGGCAGCGAAGGCGATCGCCGGCGGCCGACTCGACACCCGACTCGAGATCACCGACGACCAGGATCTGCGCCTGCTCGCCAATTCGTTCAACGACATGGCGGCTGCCCTGCAGGCTCGGGTCGAGCGCGACGCCCGGTTTGCGAGTGATGTCAGCCACGAGTTGCGATCGCCGCTGATGACGCTGGCCGCTTCGGTCGAGGTGATGCACTCGCGTCGCGACGAGATGCCCGAACGCGCGCAAGCCGCGCTCGACCTGTTGGTCGCCGATGTGTCCCGATTCCAGGGTCTGGTCGAGGACCTGCTCGAGATCTCCCGCTTCGATGCGGGCGCAATCCGACTGCACCTCGAAGACCTCTTGGTCGCCGAGTTCGTTCGCCAAGCCGTGGCGGTCAGCAGTCTGCCGTCGACCCCGATCACCGTTTCGGATCGCGCCGAGAACTTCGTGATGCACGTCGATCGCCGTCGGTTGGCGCGTGTGATCGCCAACCTGATCGACAATGCCCGGTTGCACGGCGGAGGTGAACCGGAGATCACCGTGTCGGAGGCCGACAACGACGGCGAGCCGATCGGCCACGTCTGGATTGCTGTCGAGGACCATGGGGCCGGTGTGCCGGTCGAGGAGCGCGGGCTGGTCTTCGAGCGGTTCGCGCGTGGGGCGGTCGCTGGCCGCCGCAGCTCGAGCGACGGCGCCGGACTCGGCCTGGCGCTCGTCGATGAACACATTCGCCTCCACGGTGGCCGAGTGCGCATCGAGGATCGCCGCGACGGAACGCCCGGGGCGCGATTCGTCATCGAACTTCCGGCTGAAGAGGTGGGAATGTGAGCAGTCGACGTCGAAAGCGTCTCATCGTCACGCTGACGATCGGCCTCGTGCTCACGTCGTGCGGGATCAGCAACGACACCGATCCGCGTCCGATCGGTGAGGCCGACCGGGGTGTCCTGGTCGCACCGGCGGCTCAACCCGTGAGCACCTCTACCGGCAGTGACCGGATCTATCTGCTCGCTCCCGAGGCAAGCGGCGGCAACCGTCTGCTGCGTTCGTCCACTCGCGATGTCGGCGACTCGGTAACCCAGCGGCTGACGTCGTTGTTCGGTGCGCTGACGATCGCGGAGACCGATGCTCGACTGCGGACGGCGATTCCAGAGGGTCTCCAGTTGCGGGCTGCCATCGTGCAGGCCGATGGCACGGCCGTTGTCGATGTCACCGACGAGCTGCTCGCGTTGTCACGGAGTTCGCTTGTCGACGCAGTTGCCCAGATCGTGTTCACGACTTCGGAGGTGCCTGGGGTCCGCAGCGTCGAACTGCGCGTGAGCGGCCAGAACTTGCAGTGGCCGACCGGCGATGGCGAACTGCAAGGGACGCCGTTGTCGGTGTACGACTACCCAGGTTTCGTGCAGAGCACCCAGCCCGACTTCCCGGCGGTGCCCTCACCCGTCGAAGGCTGAGGTCGTGCGAGTCGTGCGAGTCGTGCGAGTCGTGAGAGCAGTTGATCAGCCGAAGAAGACCGACGCCACGTCTTCATAGAGGTGCAGATCGACCGGGCGCGTTTTTCCGGCTGCGGTGCCGAGTGGGACAAGGCCCATCCTGTCGCCGATCAGCGCAGTCATCTGGCCCCAAGCGCCTCGGTGAACCGCATCGATCGCGTCGACGCCATAGCGAGTTGCGAGCACCCGGTCGAATGCCGACGGGGTACCCCCGCGCTGCACGTGGCCGAGCAGGACCACGCGGGTCTCGAATCCGGTGCGGGCCTCGATCTCGGGGGCGAGCAGGTTGGCGACGCCGTGCAGCCGGACGTGACCGAATTGGTCGTAGATCTTGTCTCGGCCCGGCATGACGCCGTCCGCCGGTTCGGCCCCCTCGGCGACGACCACGATCGATGCATACCGACCGCGCTCGTGGCGGGCTTGCAGGATCGCGCACACCTCATCGACGTCGAAGGGCTTTTCCGGGATCAGGATCACGGTCGCCCCGCCGGCGATCCCGGCGTGGGTTGCAATCCAACCGGAATGACGGCCCATGACCTCGACGACCATCACCCGGTCGTGGCTCTCGGCTGTGGTGTGCAGTCGGTCGATCGCATCGGTGGCAATCTGCACCGCCGTGTTGAATCCGAACGTCGCATCGGTACCGACGATGTCGTTGTCGATGGTTTTCGGGACGCCGATGATCGGCAGACCGAAGTCCTCGTACAACGCCGATGCGACGGAGAGTGAGCCGTTACCACCGACCACGATCAGTGCATCGAGGCCCATCTCGTCGAACGTTTCGGCCACCCGTTCGGGGTTGCCCGGTACGTCGTACGGGCTACCTCGCTTGGTGCCGAGCAGGGTGCCGCCCTTGGGCAGCATGCCCCGCAGTGAGCGCACATCGAGCGGCATCGTCTTGCGTTCGATCACACCGTCCCATGCGTCGAGAAACCCAATGATCTCGTCTCCGTGCACCATTTCGCCCTTGCGCACGACGGCGCGGATGACCGCATTCAGTCCGGGACAATCGCCGCCGCCGGTGAGGAGTCCAACTCGCATGGCGTCGACTGTATGGCAAACGTGCGCCGGCCCACCCCGGCATGGTAGGAACTGCTCCATGGCCTGGGACTCTTCTCGAACGGTGCCCTGGCGCCGACTCGTGCGCGAATGGTTGATCTACGTGGTGATCGCCAGTGTGGCGATGACCATCTATTTCGTGACCACCAATCGCACGCTGGAAGTCGGTCTCTATGCCGGCCTGCTGGTCAGCGGCCCGATGTACATCGCCTTCGGAGCGGTCCTCGCCAAGTTCGGCTACCAGCGCAAGTCGTTCAAGGACCTGCGCTCGGAGCGGGCCACGGCTCCGGCAACGACGAGTCGTGGATCGACGAGCGGTGGATCCGCCACATCGTCGAGCCAAACGCAGCGGGTGAGGCCGGCGCCCACCAAGCGAACCTCGACAGGCCCGCAGCACCGCAAGCCGAAGAAGCGCTGAGTCACTGCACATGAGCGCCTGCGTGCTTGCTCTCGACGCCGGCACCACTGGCGTCCGCACCCGAGCCGTGTTCGCCGACGGGCGTCAGCCGATCGCGTCGTACCGCGAGTTCACCCAATACTTCCCCCAGCCGGGTTGGGTCGAGCACGATGCCGCCGAGATCTGGGATGCAGCCAAGGCAACCCTCAACGACGTGATCGCCCAGCTCGATGCGATCGGTGTGTCGCCCGCGGCGATCGGCATCACCAACCAGCGTGAGACGGTGGTGGCGTGGAGCCGTGCCAGCGGTGAGCCGTTGCACCGGGCAATCGTGTGGCAGGACCGTCGCACTGCAGCACGCTGCGACGAGCTCGCTGCTTCCGGATCCCTGCCGCTCGTGCGCGAACGAACCGGTCTGGTCCTCGACCCGTACTTCAGCGGCACCAAGTTCGAGTGGATGTTGCGGCCTGTCGCCCAAGGCGGTGGCGGGGTCGAGACCTCTGCCGATCTCGCGCTCGGCACGGTCGATGCGTGGTTGCTGTGGAACCTCACCGGTGGCGAGGTGCACGCCACGGATTCATCGAACGCGAGTCGCACGATGCTGTTCGACATCCGCGCGCTCGCATGGGACGACGAGCTGTGCGCGTTGTTGCACGTTCCACGCGAATCACTCCCGGCCGTGCGGCCGTCCAGCGGTCGATTCGGCGTCACCAGCCAACGATGCGGTATCCCGGCCGGTATCCCGATCTCCGGCATCGCCGGCGATCAGCAGAGCGCACTGTTCGGACAGGCGTGCTTTTCGCCCGGGATGGCCAAGAACACCTATGGCACGGGCAGCTTCGTCCTGCTCAACGTCGGTGCGACATGTCCCCCTCCCACGGACGGGATGCTGACCACGGTTGCCTGGACACTCGCCGACGGCACGACGACGTACGCGCTCGAAGGAGCGATCTTCGTCACCGGCGCAGCGGTTCAATGGCTGCGAGACGGACTCCAGATCATCGACTCGGCGGAGCAGGTCGGCCCGCTGGCAGCGACGGTCGACGACAACGGAGGCGTCTTTGTGGTCCCGGCTTTCACAGGACTCGGGAGCCCGTGGTGGGATCCATATGCTCGGGGCACGATCATCGGCATCACGCGTGGCACGAATCGTGGCCACATCGCCCGGGCGGTGGTCGAGGCAATGACGTTCCAGGTGCGTGATGCGGTCGATGCCATGACGGCTGCGTCAGGAACCACCTTGCACGACCTGCGTGTCGACGGCGGCGCCTCGGCGATGGATGCGATGCTGCAGATGCAAGCCGATCAGCTCGGCGTCATCGTGCGCCGACCGACCGATCAGGAGACGACGGCGCTCGGCGCTGCGTTTCTGGCGGGGCTTGCTGAAGGAGTGTGGCCATCGCTCGCAGTGATCACCGAGCAGTGGCGACTCGACTCGGAGTTCACTCCCGCCGCGGATCGGACGATCGCCGACGCGCTCCATCAACAGTGGTCACGTGCGGTCGAGCGCAGCCGAGAGTACGCCGTCGGCGACGCGACCGAGGAGCGCGACCTGGATCCGATCACGGGTGTGGAACGGCCGGTCGCTTCGTCCTGACGCAACCGCGATCCCGGATACCTTGAGGTTGGCCCAGACCACGTCACCCGGCGCCGATGGACCGAAGTCACCTGGGGCCAGATGACTGGTGCCCGCAACGAAGGCTCCGATCCAGGCGTGATCGGGTGTCGGGCCCTGCTCGACCAACACCACCGGATCGTCGTCGCGCACGGCAATGACCCACGACCCGTCGACGAGCGAGCGCAACCGTTCGCAGAACAGCGCCAAGCACGCCCACGGTTCCGCTTCGACAAGTGCCGCCGAGATCTCGAGCGCGTACATCGCGGCGTCAGGTCGATCAGAGTCGATCCGACGGACGTCTTCGATTGCGACACCGTCGACCTGACCGATCTCGGCGACGAGCAACTCGCGTGTCACGTCGTCGGGCAGAGCAACGATCAGTTCGTCGATCGCGCTCCCACCTCCTCGTTCGAGGATCTCGATCCCGACCACGTCACCGCGCACGGCACCGATCCGGCTCGCGACTTGGCCCAGAGCACCGGGACGATCGGGCAGCCAGACGCGAATGACGAATGAATTCACGCCGGGCAACCTACAAACTGCAGATTCGCCACAGGTGTCAGACAGGTTTCGAGCGCGTGAAGCCGGGTTGCGTCAGCTGAGTCTGGTTGCGTCAGCTGAGTCTGGTGAGGCCACGCTTGAGGTTGCGGATGCCTTGGGCAATGCGCTGTTCGTTCTCGATCAGCGCGAAGCGGATGAAGCCTTCGCCGCCAGGGCCGAAACCGAGTCCGGGAGACAAGGCGACGTCGCACTCGCGCACGATGTGCGAGCAGAACTCGACCGAGTCCATGTCCTTGTACGGCTCTGGGATCGGCGCCCAGACGAACATCGAGCCCTTCGGCTTGGGGATGTCCCAACCGATCTTGGCGAGGCCGTCGATCAGGGCATCACGACGACCTTTGTAGATCGCGCAGACTTCCTTGGGAAAGTCGGGCGCTTCGTTCAACGTGACCGTTGCGGCGATCTGCACCGGCTGGAACATGCCGTAGTCGAGGTAGCTCTTCAGCTTGACGAGCGCTTGGACGACCTCGGCGTTGCCGACCAGGAATGCGCTGCGCCAGCCCGCCATCGAAAAGCTCTTGGTCATGCTGTACAGCTCGACGGCACACTCCTTGGCACCGTCTGCTTGCAGGATCGACGGCGGCTCGTAGCCGTCGTATCCCATGTCGGCGTACGCGAAGTCGTGGACGACGATCATGTCCCGCTCGCGACAGAAGTCGACAACTTTCTGCATGAACGCCAGGTCGACCACGGCACCGGTCGGGTTGTGCGGGAACGAGATGATGAGCACTTTCGGGCGGGGCCAGCCGACGTCGTACGCTGTGGTGAGGCTGTCGAAGAAGTCGGTCTCGAAATCCTGCACGCGCGGGTCGGCGAGGTGACGCATGGGCACCTGGCGCAAGTCCGCGCCGGCGAACAACGGGCCGTAGATGTGGATCGGATAGCTGGGACTCGGGACGATGGCCGCATCGCCACGGTCGAGCAGCACCCACATCAGGTGGCTGAAGCCTTCCTTGGAGCCGATCGTGTTGGTGATCTCGAGTTCGGGGTCCAGCACGACGCCCCACTTGCGCTCGTACAGCGCAGCGGCGGCCTCGCGCAGCTTGGGCAGGCCACGGCTGAGCGAGTAACGGTGGTTCTTCGGGTTCTGGGCGGCCTCGCACAACTTGTCGACCGCGATCTGCGGCGACGGAATGTCTGGGTTGCCGAAACCCAGGTCGATCACATCTGCCCCTGCTCGCCGTGCCTCGATCTTCAATCCATTGATGATCGAAAAGACATACGGGGGCAAGTTGTTGATGCGACGGAATTCCATAGAGGCCTCCGAGGTTAGTTGCTGATGGTGCCTGAGCCGCAGGCATTGACGAACGGCGGGCCCGGCCCCCACTCGATCCCGAAACGTGACGGGCAACCGGGCCGGCTTTGACGTTTTGACGAGCTCGTGTGACACGATGGCGACATGGCTGATCCACTCGCTGATGGTTGCATTCACGTCGTCATCGAGATTCCTCGTGGCAGTCGGAACAAGTACGAGATCGACCACGACACCGGTCGGATCCACCTCGACCGTCGACTGTTCACCGCGACCACCTATCCAGCCGACTACGGGTTCATTCCCAACACCCTCGGCGGTGACGGCGATCCGCTCGATGCGCTCGTCCTGCTCGAAGATCCGGTCTACCCCGGCGTGTGGGTTCAGGCTCGACCGGTCGGCGTGCTCTACATGCACGACGAGGCCGGCGAGGACGCCAAGATCATCTGCGTCCCGCCACGCGAACCGCGTTGGCAGGATGTCGAGGACATTGCAGATCTCACGCCGCAATTGGTCGCGGAGATCCAACACTTCTTCGAGGTCTACAAGCAGTTGGAGCCTGGCAAGACCTCATCCACCGCCGGCCTCGCCGGACGCGACGCTGCGTTGCAGGAGATCAAAGAAGCCCAGCAGAACTACAAAGGTCCCCACCACGCATGAGTGAGCTCCGGTGATCGTGGTCGCCGGCGAAGCGCTCGTCGATCTGGTCATCCGACCAGACGGCTCGGTCAGCGCGGAACTCGGTGGAGGTCCGTTCAATGTCGCCCGTACGGTCGGCCGACTCGGATTGGACGCTGCATTTCTCGGGTGTATCTCGACCGACCGATTCGGCACTCGGCTCGTCGATCAGTTGCGCGCCGATGGCGTGCGGCCCGATCTGATCGTGCGCACCGAAGCTCCGACCACGCTCGCAGCAGCCGAACTGGACGAGGGTGGCGCAGCGTCGTATCGGTTCTACATCGACGGCACGTCGGCACCGGCGGTCTCGGAGATTCCCGAGATCCTGCTCCCGATCGAGGCAGTGCACATCGGCACGCTCGGATTGGTTCTCGAACCAATGGCGACCACCGTCGAGTCGTTCATTGCGACCCTCAGCGACGACGTCCTGGTGGTGGTCGACCCGAACTGCCGTCCAGCGGTGATCACGGACCACTCGACGTACGTTGCCCGCATCCACGCCGTGTTGGCGAAGGCCCACATCGTCAAGGTCAGCACCGACGACGCCGAGTTCCTCGCCCCGGGCACCACCGCTGTGCAACTCGCGAGGCAGATGATCGACAACGGCGTCCGGGTCGTGTTGGTCACCGCCGGCGGTGACCAAACCGTGGTCGTCAACGTCGCCGGCGATCGCGCGGTGCCGATTCCTCGGATCACGGTTGTCGACACGATCGGGGCCGGCGATTCGTTCGGCGGCGGGTTCCTCGCAGCGTGGTTGTCGGCCGGTCGTTCCATCGACGATCTCGACGATCTCGACCTGGTCGCAGAGGCTGCCGCAGCGGCCAACGCAGTTGCCGCATCGACGTGTACCCGAATCGGTGCTGATCCGCCGTGGCGGGCCGACCTCGATGATCGCTGGCCGCTCGCGTGAACGTGCTGTTCGCGACCGCCGAGTTCGCTCCTCTCGCCCGCGTCGGCGGCCTCGCCGCCGCCGCCGCCGGCTATGTCGCCGAATTGCGCAAACCACGGTTCACCCAACCCGAGTCCGGCGACGGCATCTCGGTCGAAGTCGTGCTCCCCGACTACGAGGGATTGTCGCTCGTCGACGAGCAGACTCGCACCTTGGACGTGCCGCGGTGGATCGGACGAGCTGTCGCCCGCACCGGTCTGGCCACGGATGCAACGGGGGCTGCGACGATCCCGGTGACCCTGATCGACCTGCCCGGTATCCGCCGCAGCCACCCGTACCTGCAGCCGGATGGTGACGGTTGGCCCGACAACGACCATCGGTTCATGGCGTTCTCGACTGCTGTTGCAGCGCTCGTGATGCTCGACCGGCCAGATGTCTTGCACCTCAACGACTGGCACACCGCAAGCACCCTGGCGGCGCTCGACGATCCCCCGCCGACGGTGTTGACCATCCACACGCTCGGCTATCAGGGCCAGTCCGACTCGGGATGGATTCGTTCGTTCCCGTATCACCACAGCGACTACCAGTTCGGCGGAGCGTTCAACCCGTTGGTCGGCGGCATCCGCCGAGCGGACCTGGTGATCTCGGTCAGCCCCCACTACGTCGACGAGATCCGCACTGATGCCGGCGGCTTCGGGGTGGCGGGCGTGCTGCGCGACAAGGGCGACCGGTTGGTCGGCATCCTCAACGGGATCGACACCGACGAATGGAACCCCGCCACGGATCGGCACTTGACAACCCGCTACGACCGGACCGATCCGTCGCCCAAATCGTTGCTGCGTGAACAACTGCTGACTGAGTTCGGCCTCATCGACGGTGCCGGGCCGTTGCTGTCGGTGGTCACCCGGCTGGCCCACCAAAAGGGGATCGACCTGATCGTGCCCACGTTTGGGTATTTGCGTGGGCTCGGTGCCCGGCTGGTGGTGTTGGGAAGTGGCGAGCAGCACTTGGTCGATCAGCTCGATCATGCCGTTCGCCACTACCCGGACATCGTCAGCTTCCACAACGGATACGACGAGGGCCTCGCTCACAGGATGTTCGCCGGCAGCGACGTGTTCGTGATGCCGAGCCGATTCGAGCCGTGTGGCCTGGCTCAGATGCAGGCGATGCGCTACGGCACGCTGCCCCTCGTCACCGATGTCGGTGGACTCCACGACACCGTGACCGACATCGATGCCTTTCCCACGACGGGCACCGGGGTGGTCGTCGCCGAGCCGTCCGCGATCGCGCTGCTGGATGGCATCCACCGCATCGCCCGTGCCCATTCCAACAGCCGCCGACGAACCGCGATGCGCAAGCGAGGGATGGCAATCGACTGGTCGTGGGAGCAGCCGGCTGGTCGCCACGTCGATTGGTACCGTCGCTTGGTCGCCGAACACAACTGACCAGGAGCGCGTTGGCGTCCGCCGTCGAGCGGCTCGGACGGACGGTGGATCGCCGCCGATGCGCACACGACTGCAACACGATCCGCCCATGGCTGCAATGAGGTCGACCTAGCGTTGCTGGATGTTGCCCCGATCAGCCCCCACAGTCATGGGGTTCTACTTCTCCCCACGAGGCGGAAGTGCCCAGGTGGCGAGGTATCTCTGCCGTTCGCTCGGCACCAGCGAATGGTCGCCGATGCTGTTCAGCGGATCGCAGAGCGGGTCGGCCGACACCGACGCGGCGCAATTCTTCGCCGGAACCGAATGCCGATCGCTCGACTACTCCCCTGCGATTGCCGAGTGGCGCGACGGGTTCGATCCCATGAAGTCCGACCGACCGGTCCATGCCTCCTACGAAGACAAGGCTGGTGTTCCGGACCGAATTTTCTTCGACCTCGACGACGCGGCCTACGACCATCAGGTCTCGAGCTGGCGACGACACTTCGCTGCGCCGAACATCGAGCCGCCGTGCGTGATCCACCTGCATCATCTCACGCCGATGCACGAAGCGGTGCGGCTGCTCTGGCCCGACGTACCGGTGATCACCCATCTCCACGGCACGGATCTGAAGATGCTCGCAGCGGCGGTCGAGCCCGGCGCTGTGATCCCTGGGCGGTGGACCAAACCGTGGGTGCGCCGGATGAGGCGCTGGGCGAGTGCGTCGGCTCGCGTCGTCACCGTCTCGTCCCACGACGCAGACCTTGCACAGGACCTCTTTCCGGAGATCATTGGCCTGGTCCGGGTGATCGGCAACGGCGTCGACACCGAAGTCTTCCAACCGCGTCGGCGATCAGCCGATCAGTGCCGGGCGGCATGGCAGCGGTGGCTGGTCGACGAGCCTCTCGGCTGGAGCCCGAACGGCGGACCTGGATCGTTGCGCTATTCGAGCGACGATCTCGATGCGTTCGTCGATGAACAGGGCGAGGCCGTGCCGGTCGTGCTGTTCGCGGGGCGATTCATGGAGTTCAAGCGCCTCTCGCTGCTGATCGAAGCTCATCACCAGGCGCGGACGCAGTCGGGAGCACGGGCCGTGCTTGTCATCGTCGGCGGTTTCCCCGGCGAATGGGAGGGTGAGCATCCGGTCGACACCGTCGCCCGACTCGGAGCGAAAGACGTCTTCTTCGCCGGATGGCGCAGCCACAGCGAACTCGCCGAATTCCTCGCCTGCGTCGACGTGTTCGCGGCCCCATCGTTCAACGAGCCGTTCGGTCTCGTCTACCTCGAGGCAATGGCGGCAGGCGTTCCGCCGATTGCGACCAATGTCGGCGGTCCTCCGACGTTCATCAACACGATCGAGGGCGCTCCGAACGGTTGGCTGATCGAGCCAGACGATCTCGCCGCACTCACGAGCGTGCTGATCGAGGCTGCTTCGGAACGAGGCGATCGGGCGATACGTGGGGCGAATGCGCGATCATTCGTCAATGATCACTCTTCGTGGTCTCGTATCGCAACCGACTTCACCGATCTCTACGCAGAGGTCGTGGCCGAGTTCGCCGACACGCCGTCCAAGGGCGTCGCGTAGGACACGATGGTTGCGACGCCGTCGTCGGGCAACAGGTGGACGACCAGTTGATCGCCGACCACCTCCGACCAGATCGGATTGTGGGTGCCGACACGACCCGACGGCGTGGGATACAGCGGGAACGGCACCTCACGGACCATCTGCAGGTCCTCGACATCGAGCAGTCCGATACCGCCGAGCCAGCCCGGACCGTTGGCCAACGACACGGCAGCAACTCCACCGCACAGCAGGTGGCCGGACGACAACCACTGGCAATCCTGGTGGTCGACGAAGAATGAAGGATTGGTCACGGAGCGCACGAGGGTCCCGTTCAGGCTCCAGCGGAAGAACCGGCGCGAGCCCCACGACCAGCCGACGAGATCGCCGGTCGCTCCGCAGCGGGCCACGGCACCGACATGATCAGCGACATCGAACACGTGCTCCGGGGTGCCGCCGGGGACGAACCGAATGATCGAGGCCGAGGAGTCCGGTCGGTATTCCGCCGCTGCGATCCAGAGCGCGACGCCATCGAAATCCATCCCACCCGGGTGGTATCGAATGTCATCACCGACGGCAACCCGCTCGAGTTCGTGTCCGTCGGCATCCATCGCGAGGACCCAGCCCCGTCTGGCCTCGACGTCGACCGTCGACACCCACCACGTGCCATCGATACGGACCATGCCCTGAGGGTGGTACGCGTCGGTTTGAAACGGCAGTTCGTCGACCAGCGTCCACACCGTGCGCCGGTCGATGGCTGCCACGGTTCGAGTGGTGTGGTTCGACAACCCTGATCGAGTCGTGATGTCGAGCATGCTCGACCAGTATGACAATCCCAGAAAGCCGGTTGGTCGATCCTGGACGAACATCTGGGGTGAATATTCGGGGTCGCCCGAGCCGGACCGCCGAGGTCTATTGTCACGTGCGTATGTCTGAACCCCGCGTCCTCGTCATCGTCCTCGCTGGTGGAGAAGGGAGGCGGCTGATCCCGCTCACCGCCGATCGGGCAAAGCCGGCCGTTCCGTTCGGCGGTAACTACCGGATCATCGACTTTGTGCTGTCCAATTTCGCCAACTCGCGTTATCTCAAGATCGTCGTCCTCACCCAATACAAGAGCCACAGCCTCGACCGTCACATCAGCCAAACATGGCGGTTCAGCACCCTGCTCGGCAACTACGTGACACCGGTGCCGGCCCAGATGCGTCGTGGCCCGCAGTGGTTCAGCGGATCGGCTGACGCGATCTACCAGAACCTCAACCTGATCAGCGACGAACGCCCCGACATCGTCTGCGTGTTCGGCGCCGATCACATCTACCACATGGACACCCGTCAGATGGTCGAGCACCACCGCGCCGTCGGCGCCGGTGTCACGGTCGCAGCGATCCCTGTCCCGGTCCACGAAGCCCACGACTTCGGGATCATCCACGCCGATGCCAACGGCAAGATCATCGAGTTCCTGGAGAAGCCGGCCAACCCACCGACAATGCCAGGAGATCCAACCCGGTCGTTGGCCTCGATGGGCAACTACGTGTTCGACACCCAGGCCCTGATCGATGTCGTCAGCCCCACCGGCGACGACGACATCGCGACCGACCTCGGCGGTGACGTCATCCCCATGCTCACCACCCAGGGTGTGGCTCATATGTACGATTTCTCGACCAACTTCATCCCTGGGCAGGCCGAGCACGAGCGCGGTTATTGGCGAGACGTCGGCAGCCTCGATGCCTACTACGAGGCGAGCATGGACCTGCTTCGGCCGGTCCCGCCGTTCAGTCTCTACAACAGCCAATGGCCCGTCTACAGCCTGCAACTGCCGCTACCGCCGGCCAAGTTGGACCACGGTCCCGGCGGTGAACCGGCAATGGTCGGCAACAGCCTGCTCTCGGCCGGTTCGATCGTGTCCGGCGGCAGCGTGCATCGTTCGATCCTGTTCCCGGAGACCTACGTCGATGCGTCTGCCGAGGTCACCGACTCGATCCTGTTCCCGGGCGTGCGCGTTGGACCCGGTGCCAAACTGCACCGCTGCGTGATCGACAAGAACGTCGTTGTTCCTGCCGGACGGGTCATCGGCCACGACGCCGAAGCGGACCGGGCCGAGTTCGTGATCAGCGACCGCGGTGTGGTCGTGGTCCAAAAGGACCGCGTCCTGTAACAGCGGCCGCAAGGTGCCGGATGTTTCCTGCTCGCCCGGCCGGTCACCAAACACCCCACACCCGGCGTGCCGGGTGTCCCCCCCCGCCAGAACCGATATCAGGCGTGGATGGTGGGCAGGAGCGCAGCCCCGATCGCGCCGGCGTGTTCGCCGAGTTCGGCGAACGCGAGGTGCGGGTGCGGGCGGTGTTTCGGCGCATAGAGCAGCGACCCGAACTCGCGCTGGATCGGGCCGAGGAAGATGTCGGGCGCTGCCGCCAGTCCCCCGCCCAGCACGATCGCGGCCGGATCGAGCAGGTTGGTGAGGTTGGCCAGGCCGATCGCAACCCAGCGGGCGAACGTATCGATCACCGCCAGGCTCTCTGCGTCACCGGAGCGTGCGGCGATGATGACATCCTCTCCTCGGACACCTCCTGCCAGCATCTGGAGTCCGCTGCCGGACGCATACCGCTCCCAACAACCGCGCCGACCACAGACGCAATGGAGGCCGTCCGGCTGCACGACCATGTGGCCGATCTCGCCGGCGAAGCCGTTGGTACCGCGCTGCAGAACGCCGCCCATCACCAGTCCCCCACCGATACCGGTGCCGAGGGCGACGAGGACGACATCGTCGAACCCACGTGCAGCACCGTGGTGCCATTCGGCCAACATCGCGCAGGTCGCGTCGTTGTCGACCGAGACCGGGTGACCGAGCATCTCTTCGAGCTTGGGCCGCACGGCCAACTCGTGCGCATCGGCCAGATTCGGGGCAGCGCGCAGGACTCCGGTCCGCGTGACCAGTCCGGGTACCCCGACCCCGAGCGATTCGTACGGGCCGAGATCGCGTGCGAGGTCAACCAGTTCTTGGATGACGTTGTCGCCGCCCTTGGGCGTTGGTCGCCGCTGCTGGGCGACGATCTGGCCGCGCTCGTCGAGCACCACTCCGAGGATTTTGGTGCCGCCGACATCGATGCCTGCGGCGAGGGTCACGACTCCGAGCGCACCTTCAGTTCGCGCACGGTGTTGAGGATCCGTTGCTCGGCGCGTCGCTTGACGAAGCCCGGCAAGGGAACGACCAACTCGATCGCAAGGTCATAGCGGACATCGATGCCGCCGCTGCCGTTGTCACCGAACGTGTACGCACCATCGATACTGCGCATGATGTCGCCCCGCAGCATCTTCCATCCGAGCACCTCGGGTGCCGACGAATAGTCGTAGGCGAGGGTGTAGTGAGTACTGCGACCGAGCGCCGACGCCCGGAACTCGACCTCGGTGGGCCGGCCCTGATCGTCTCGGGAGCGCACGGTTGCCTCTTTGACGTCTTTGGCCCACTCCGGGTATCGCTCGAAATCGGAAGCAATCGCATACACCCGCTCCATTGGCGCGGCGATCGTGATGGTCTGGAAAGCGGTCTCAGCCATGATGTGAATTCTGCTCCATCTCGTCGTCGGAAGTGCGGACACTTCGCGAATTGCCATCGGCGCTCGGCTCGGGAGCTGGGCGTCGGGGGGCGAACTGACCGTAGCGCGAGCACCACAGCCCGTTCAGGCCGAGACCGAACATCGGCACCAGAATGCCGAACGCAAGGGTCGAACCAGCTCGGCCGTCGGTGGTGCTGCGCGCGATCGCCGTGCCGAGGCCGATGACGACCTGGGCCAACAACGCCAGGTTCATCGTCAACTGCACTCGTCGAGGCGTGCTGCCGCTGGCCAAGAAATAGAGCTGGGCGACTGCGATGTTGTCGGTGCGACTGCGCTGGACAGCTGACCAGTAACTCCAGAGAAACGCCACGACCCCGATCGCGAACAGCACGAGAGCCACCACGACACCGACGATCCGGATCGAATTGGTGAACACGATGGCGGCTGCGACGGCCGACACGGCGAACACTGCGGTTCCGATCAGATCGAGGCGGACCAGGCCAGCACCGCTCGTGGCCCCGTTGTGTTCGCCAGCAGCGTGATCGCCAGAAGCCTGATCGACGAGACCCTGATCGACAGCAGCGTGATCGCCAGAAGCCTGATCGACGAGACCCTCATCGACAGCCTGATCGACCACCTCGTGATCACCCGCGCCCTGCTCCGAAGCTCCGCCGGTTGCCATGACGACCATCATGCCAGCGCGCCGAGCGACTTTCCCAGCCGCTCGGCCAGCACGTCATAAGAGAACTCCGCCACGGCTCTGGCTCGCGCCGCGAGACCCATCGCCCGGCGCCGAACTGAGTCGTCGAGCAGGGCCGCCATCGCCGCCGCGACCTCGCGGTGGTCGTCGGGATTGCGAATGACGATTCCGGTCTCGCCGTCGGCCACCGCCTCGGCTGCACCACCCGAATCGCCTGCGATCTGGGGGATGCCACATGCTGCAGCCTCGATGAACACGATGCCGAAACCCTCCTGTTCGAGACCGGCCCACCGATTGCGGCAGATCATCGCGCAGAGGTCGGCCGCTCCGTACAAGCGAGGCAGGTCATCGTGGCTGACCCGGCCGAGAAACCGCACCGGCGCTTCGAGTTCTTTCGCCAGCCGCCGCAACCGCTCGTCGTCGCGGCCCCCGCCGGCAATTGCGAGCAGCAGGTTCGGCCGGCTCGTGCGCAGCGACGCGACCGCCCTGATCGCGGTGTCGAATCCCTTGCGCGGCACCAGTCGGCTGACGCCGACGATCAGTTCGGCGTCATCGGGCCATCCGAAATGGGCGCGGGCATCAGCGCGCTCAGTGGCCGTGAGCGGATGAAACCGGTCGATGTCGACCCCGGGAGGAACAATGGTGATCGGCAGTTCACGGCCGGCAGCGTGGACAGCCTCGCCGGCTGGGTAGCCACCGCCGGCGATGATGTGGCGGGCGCGACGCAACACGTATCCGAGCGTTTGCTTGCTGCCGGGAAGGCGACCCGGAACGGTGACCTCGGCTCCGTGCAGGATCAGGTCGTACGGTAATTGCAACGACGGGCCGACCAGCCCGAGCGGCAGCGCCGGGTCGAGGACGACGAGATCCGCTCCGACCTCACGAGCGAGGGAGTTGATCCGCTTGACCATCACGGGATGGGGCATCAGGACCGGCTCGCGGACACGTTCGATCCGGAATGGTTGCTCAGCATCGAACGCCGCACTACCGGCATATGGGCTGGTGAGCACGGCAAAGGTGTCGGGCGGGAGCCGCCGCCACCACTCCCACAGCAGCGACTGGATACCACCGATCTTGGGCGGGAAATCATTCGTGACGAGGAGATGCTTCATCGCGAGAGTTCCGCCACGGCCTGGATGATTTCGTCAGCGACGAGCGGGTCGGGATCAGAGTCGGGCAGCATGTGGTGGAGTCCGAGCTGCGCGGCGGCCCACACGGCGTGAGCCCGCAGCATCGGCTCGGCGTGACCAAGGTAGTCGCGTACGACGGCGATGACTCGTTCGTCGCTGCGGTGGGTCACGGCGTTACCGAGCGCGATGAGCGCATTGCGTCGCAGCCACATCGGGTTGCGCTCGGCCAGGTACCAGCGCCCGAAATCGGCGAGGATGGTTTCGTCGTCGGCACGGAGCAGATCGACGAGCGACACGTATGCCTGGGCATGGTCGTTCTGGTTGGTCTCGCTGCGCCGCTCGAATCGCATCGTGGGTGGACACACCGTCTGGCACTCGTCGCACCCATAGATCCGGTCACCGAGCGCAACGCGGAACTCACGCGGAAACACCCCTGGGCGTTGCAGCAGCCAGGCCAGGCAACGCCCAGCATCGACCACCCCAGGCGCAACGATCGCTGCCGTCGGGCAGCCGTCGATACAGCGTTGACATGTACCGCAGCCGTCGGCAACCGGCGCAACGGCAGTTGGGAGTGGTGCTGTCGTGATGACTGATCCGAGCACGAAGAAGCTGCCCGAACCGGGCAGCAGCACATTGGCGTTCTTGCCGAACCAACCCAGACCGGCGAGCCACGCTGCCTCGCGGTCCACGACCGAGTTGTCATCAGCGAAGGCCACCGCCTTGTAACCGTCGTCGCGCAGTTTGCGGACGAGGTTCTGAAGCCCGAAACGCAATGGTTCGTAGTGATCGACCCACGCATAACGGGCCACCGATGCGTATGGTGCCTGCGGCTCCGGCGGCGACTCGAGGACATAGCTGCGAGCTGCCACGATCATCGACCGAGCACCGGCAACCGCTGCATCCGGCTCGGTCGATCGCTGCGGGTTGCGGTACGTGAACTGCATCGTGTCGTTGAGGCCGATGCGCTTGCGCTCGATCAACGTCGCACGAGCACGCTCCATCACCACAGCAGGCGCGACGCCGATCCGGTCGAGACCGCATTGGGCTGCGAGCCGGTGCAGCGACGCGACGTATTCGTCGTCGATCGGCTGGGGGATCCGATCAGGAGTTCGATGCTGCACAATGGCGAAGCGTAGGCACCAATCCGGCCTCTGCAAACCAGCGCACTGCCCGGTGCTCGGCGAGATCGAACACGATCGCGTCGTGATGATCATCGCCTGCGTCATCACGGTCGCACATGAACGTGACAAGGCAGTCCTCGCAGGCGGAGGTGGCCTGCATCGTGCAGTCGTCACAATCGATCGTGATGCTGAGAAGGCGGCGAGACGGTTCGTCATCCAGTGGTCCATGTCGGTCGGTCATTGTCACTCGCTGATTCCGGTGGCGATCGGGGAAGGCTCCACCTCACAGAACCATGACAGAGACCTGTCACAGAGTTTCGATAGCGTGCGGCCGATGCTCGTCGTTCGCCGAGGCCTGGTGGCCGCCGTAGCCCTGCTCGGCCTGCTCACGGCCTCGTGCACGAGTGCTTCGAAGGGATCGTCGGCGACCACGGACCCCTCGAATTCGCCGTCCAGCGACCATCAATCCGGTTCGACGGGGCCGGTGACGGATCCAACGAACGCCGCCGACGCGACGCTCGATTGGGGGCGCTGCACAGACCCGTCGGCAGTGAGCGACACACTGGAGTGCGCGACGATCGCTGTGCCCATCGACTACGACGCGCCTGATGGCTCGACGATCGACATCGCACTCGTGAGGGTGCCGGCCAGCGGCGACCGCGAGGGCGCCGTGCTCGTCAATCCGGGTGGCCCGGGCGGATCAGGATTCGACTATGTCGCTTCCGGCGGCGCCACGATAGGGTCCGCACTCGGGCTCGAACATCAGGACCTGATCGGCTTCGACCCGCGCGGAGTGGACCGATCCGGAGGCATCCGCTGCCTGTCAGATGCCGAGCTCGATAAGTACGCCTACCCGGATGACACGCCGGACGACGCGGCCGAGCAAGCGCTGCTCGACGAAGCCGACACTGCGTTCGCGGCAGCGTGTTCGAAGCACTACGGCGACACGTTGCGCTTCTATTCCACCGCCAACACGGCTCGCGACATCGACCAGATCCGGCGAGCGCTCGGCGACGACACCATCAGCTTTCTCGGCATCTCCTACGGCACCTACCTTGGGGCCATGTACGCGACGATGTTCCCCGAACATGTCCGAGCAATGGTGCTCGACTCGGCGTTCGAGCCCGGAGGCGACACCGTCGAACAGCAGTATCTGACCCAACTCGTTGGTTTCGAACATGCCTTCGATGACTGGGCGACGTGGTGTGAGGGTGAGACGACGTGTCGCTTCCGAACCGCCGATGTCGGCGCTGCATGGGACGCGCTGCGACAGCGACTCGACGACTCCCCCATCACCAACGCCGATGGCCGGATCGGCAACCAAGCGTTGCTCCAACGAGCGACCAAGGCCGCGCTGTACAGCCGGATCGAGTGGCCCGTGCTCGGCGCAGCGTTGGCCGATGCCGACGGTGGTGATCCGAGCGGACTGTTCCGGCTGGCCGACCAGTACTTCTCGCGCGACACCGACGGCAGCTATGCGACGATTCAGCAATCGAACGCCATCATCAACTGCGCGAGCGGCATCGAATCCGAAACGCCTCCGGATCCGGTAGCGCTCGCCGCCACGCTGCGTGCCGCCGCGCCGCGGTTCGCCAAGACCGTCACAGCCGATGATCTTGCCAAGGGTGATGGGTGCGCTGACCTGATGCCGAACCAACCACTCGACCCGATCGGCTACGACGGCGAGGCGCCGATCGTGGTCATCGGGGGAACGAATGATCCTGCCACCCCGTTCCGCTGGGCCGAGGAGATGACCAAGGCAATGGGGAGATCAGCCCGTCTCGTCACCTACACCGGTGAGGGCCACGGCCAGTTGCTGGCATCGAGTTGCGTCACCGCCATCGAGGCCTCACTCGTGACCGACCTCGAACTGCCCGACGCCGACACCGTCTGCACTGCAGATCCCGATGTCGAACGGCCCGAATGGTGGGATCTGGTTCCAACCGCGCCCGGCGTCGGCCCGGTTGTCGAACTGCCAGAAGTAGCCGCTGCGCTCGGGCTCACCCCGACAGCGATGTACAGCGAGATTCACGTCAGCGAGGTGTCGGCCTCGCAACTGCTCGGAGCCTACCGGCCGCTGCTGGAGGATGCCGGCTTCAAGTATCTCGGCGAGCAGTCGCCGCTGACCGGCGCCAAACAGGCGGTGTACTCGGCATCCAATAGTGACCTTTTCAGCGTGCTCGTACTGGGTTCGGCGGTGTTCGACGACCCACAGCTTCGGGCATCCGCCGCGTTGATTCCAGACGGCGAGATCCTGGTGGTGCTGCTCTACATCCCGCAGTAGTTCACACGCCAGCGATGATCTCTGTCGCTCAACGTGATGGAGATCGACCAGCGACTGCCAACAGGGTGTCGGTGGAGATCACGTTGGCACCGACCGCGCGTACGTCGGAAACGATCGCCCGATCGTTGGTGACCACGACAGCGGGCACCTGCAGGGGCATCGACCGCACCGCGCCGCGGATGACGTCGTCGGCCGACACGCCCGGCGGCGAGAACTGCACCCGCACCAGACGCCGCCGCGGTGACGACGCACCGATCACCTCGGCACCATCGAAAATGACACGGATATCGGTGCCGATCCGGCGGCTCATGTCCTCGAGCAGCACGATGCAACATTCGCGTTGATCGATCAGGTCGAGCTGCGGCCAGGCCTGCTTGGCGACGTTGTAACCGTCGACGATCACACACACGTCGGGGGTCCGCAACAGGTGCTCGGCAGCGGCGTGGGAGTCGCCGTGCAGCCCGCCCGGGATCGGGATCGGCTGGCGCCGATGGGGGCCTCTGCGCAGTGGTCGCACGTCGCCGAGACCAGCCGCCGGTGCACGGGCGGCGTTGGGTGGCGAATTCTTCTCGTGCGAGTCCGCAAGCGACGTTCGACGAGGAGGCGTCAGCCGGTTCGTGGTCGAGGATGTCAGGGCGTCATGTGCTGCCGACAACGCCTCGGCGAGATCTCGATTGGCCGTCGCTGCCGTGTGCAGGACCGCAGCTGCTGCATCGTTGCGTGCTCGAGCATCGGCGAGTTCGGCCGCACTGGCCGCGGTGGCAGCAGCAGCTGAAGCCTCACGAGCGACTTCGTCCGGATCCGGCAGCGCGATCGCGGGCGGCGCTTCGGCCAGCGCCGCCTGACGAACGTCGGAGTCGTGACGACGGCTGAGGAGTGCGTCGCGGACACGTTCCACATCGAGCAGCTGGGCGGTGATCATTTCGGTCTCAGCTGCGGATCGATCGGCGCGCATCGAGGCTTCGGCGACCTGGTTGCGCAGCCGCTCGTTCTCGCGCTGGAGGCCGACGACGTCGTCACGCAAGGCTTCCGCCCGTCGAGTCGCGGCCCGCTCGGCATCTTCGGCCTTCTCGCGTCGGGAGATCTCGCGAGCGAGCGCGTCGTGACGCCCCAGCAGTTCGGCCTGAGCTCGCGCGGAAACCACCTCGGCAGCCTCACGACGCTTCTCCGACTTGCGCAGCGCGGCGGCAGCAGTCTCATCAGCAGCCCGTTGTTGCGCTGCTGCCACGAGTTGCTGCACGGTTGCCTCCCAACCGTCCGGACGTCGCAGCCAGACGGTACCCAACTCGTCGACGAGCTCGGACATGTCGATCAGAGCCAGCCGTTCGCGAAATTCGTGGTCGGCGGCAATCACCCGGCGAACGGCACGAAGGCCAGCCGAGTCGAGTCTGTGGGACTTGAAATACGGCTTCAGTCCCGCAGGAACCACCAGCGGCGGACGTATTTTCTGGCCCTCAGCGGCGAGCACGACTGCGAGTTCGAGCGCGCTGCGCAACATCGAATCAGCGACGCCGACCACGTCAGCGACGCGCGTGGGGGGTGCAGCATCGGGTGTCGGGTCGATCACCCACCCATCGTACCGGCAGCCCCCGACCTGTCCAGGAACGCTCTGCGGCTGCGGCAGCGCCGGTGGCGAGCCGATTTCATGGATGGCAAACGAACGTTCTTGACAACGAACGAATGTTCTGGTCACATGACTCGGATGCAACGTACGTTCGATGATCTTGGCACGCCGCTCTGTGATGTCACGTTCTGCATCCTCGATCTCGAGACCACCGGCGGCGATCGCAACAACGACACCATCACCGAGATCGGCGCGATCAAGATGCGCGGTGGGGTCAATCTCGGCACGTTCCAGACCCTCGTCAATCCCGGCCGGGCGATTCCACCATCGATCACGATCTTGACCGGCATCTCCGATTGCCTGGTGCTCCCTGCGCCCCGGATCGAGCAGGTGCTGCCATCGCTGCTCGAGTTCTGCCGCGACAGTGTCATCGTGGGCCACAACGTTCGGTTCGACATCGGATTCCTCAATGCTGCGCTCATCCGCTCGAAGCGTCCGGCGCTCGCCAACACCACCATCGACACACTGGCGCTCGCCCGCCGACTCGTCCGCGACGAGGTCCCCGACTGTCGGCTCGGCACCCTGTCGGCCCGGTTCCGGCTCGATCACCAGCCCAGCCATCGAGCGCTCGACGACGCGCTCGCCACCGCCGATCTGCTCCACCTGCTGCTCGAGCGAGCCGCCAACTTCGGCGTGCTGGGCCTTGACGACCTGCAGGTGCTGCCCAAGATCGGTGGCCATCCCCAGGTTGCCAAGCTCAAGCTCACCAATCATCTGCCGCGTTCGCCCGGCGTCTACCTGTTCCACGATGCTCGTGGCGAGGTGCTGTACGTCGGCAAGGCCACCAACCTCCGCCAACGCGTCCGCAGCTACTTCGGCAGCGAAGACCGACGCAAGATCGGGCCGATGCTGCGCGAAGCCCAACGGATCAGCCACGTCGAGACCACCGACCCGCTCACTGCCGGCGTCCTCGAACTGCGCTACCTGCACCAGCTCAATCCGCGGTACAACAAGCAGGGCACCACATGGAACAAGTACTGCTTCGTCCGCCTGTCGACCGACGAATCATGGCCACGGCTGGCGATCACCAAGGACCCCAAGCCGACCGGTCTGCATCTTGGCCCGCTGCCGTCACGGACGATGGCCAACCTGGTGATCGAGGCGATCCAATCCGTGGTGCCGCTGCGCCGGTGTACGGCTCGACTGGGCCGCACGTACGTCGCTCCCCCGAACGCCGCGGAGTGCACCGCAGCCCAACTCGGTGTGGCTGCCTGTCCGTGCTCGGGCACGGCTGATCCGACTCGTTACTCGCTCGCCGTCGACATGGTGCGACGCGGCCTCGGTAACGAACCGCAGGTCCTGCTCGCTCCACTGCGCGAACGGATGCTCGGTCTCGCCCGGGCCCATCGATTCGAAGAGGCCGCCGCTGTCCGAGACCGAGCCCAGGCGCTCGCCGGAGCCATTCGTCGACAACGCATGCTCGACCACCTCCGTCAGGCCCAGCAGGTCGAATTTCGGGTCGGCGACATCCTCTTCGAGCTGGACCACGGACGGCTCGCCAGCGCCCGGCGAGACGGCACGCTGCCGATCGGGTTGCCGATACCGCCGCCGGCGATGGCCGACCTGCGGCTGCCCTTGCCGCGTGAAGCGGCAGACGAGACGTTGTGCCTCGCCCGTTTCATCGACTCCAACAGTCACCGGATCGAACTGTTGTCATGCAGCGGCGAATGGTCGCACCCACGTGAATCCTTGCCGTCGTTCGACGCCACGCGCTCGTCGGTTCGCTCCCTTGCCGAGCCGGCCGACACGCTCACGTCCACTGCGGCGTGAGCTTGCTACGGTCGCACCGATGGAATCGATGTCCACCGCTGCGCCTCGAGCAGCAACCATGCGTCCCGTCGAGTCGACAGCGTGCCAGGCGTGCGGAATCCCCAACGCCCGGAGCTGGAGCACGTCCGATGGCCCGGCCAGACTGTGCCCGCCATGTGCGACGCTGCACGACATCGGCTGCCCCTGACAGAACCCGATCTTCCTGATCGACCCAATCCGTCGACCTCGAGCCGCAGCGACGGGTCAGAACTCGAGGCTGGCGCCGCCGAAGTCGATCCGCAGGACCTTGGTGTGCCCATCGGTCGGCAGCGCGGCGGCGAGTTCGTCGGCGAGTTCGACCGGGCACAGCGCTGCAACGGTCGGGCCGGATCCGGACAACCACGAGCACCAGGCGCCGGCAGCAATCGCAGCGTCGTGCGCTGCCAAGGACGCCGGTGACGCTTCGAAACGCGACGGTTGATGGATCCTGTCCTGGGTCGCATGGTGCAGGGCGTCGACATCACCAGCGGCGAGCGCCGCGACCAGGTAGGCGGTGCGGCCGATGTTGAACACTGCATCCGCTGTCGACACCGTGGTGCCGAGCTGCGAACGACTCTGGTCGGTTCTGGTGGTGAAGGACGGCACCCACACCACCACGGCCGGGTCGAGCTGCAGCGGGACCTGAATCGACCGGTCGCCGGCACTGGCAACGACGCCGCCGAGCAGCGCCGGAGCAGCGTTGTCGGCGTGGCCTTCGAGTGCGGTTGCAACCGCGAGAACCTCGGCACCGTGGCGGGCGAGCACTCCATCGCTGTCTGGCTCGTCATCGTCGCGCTGGGCGCATCCGAGCAACAGCCCACCGACACGTACTGCTGCGCTGTAACCGAGGCCACGCCCCATCGGGATCGGCGACTTCTCCCACAGTTGCCCATGGCCGCCCACCCGTTCGAACGCCACCGTGGCCAAATGGTGACCGTCGATCACGTGCGCTCCGACTGGCATCACGTCGTCGCCGACAACACCGAGCTCGGCCCACAGCGTCACGGCCATGCCGAGCGAATCGAATCCAGGGCCCATGTTCGCCGACGTCGCCGGCACCCGGGCGATCACGATGCGGCGAGTTCGGCGGCGGCCCGCTGGGACACGTCGATCAGCGCCTGGAGGGTCGCCGCTGCCTTGCCGCTGTCGATCGCGGTCGCTGCGAGCAGCAACCCGTCTTCGATCTGGTCGGCGACGCCGGCGACCACGAGCGCCGCGCCTGCGTTGAGCAGCACGATGTCGCGGTGGGGCCCGGTTGCTCCGTCGAACACGCGCCGAGCAGATTCGGCGTTGTCCTCTGCGGAACCTCCTGTCAGTTCCTCGGCGATTGCCGGGGCCAATCCGAGCGCGATCGGGTCGACCTCGAACGTGGTGACCTCGCCGTTGTTCAGCGACAACACGGTGGATGGACCAGTGGTGGTGAGTTCGTCGAGCCCGCTGCCGTGAACCACCCAGGCCTTGACCGAGCCGTGGATCCGCAGCGAAGCGAGCATCCGGGAGGCAACGGCTGGATTGGCGACGCCGATCAACTGGCGTCGGACCCGACCCGGATTGGCCATCGGTCCCAGCAGGTTGAACACGGTGGGGATTCCGATCTCGCGGCGTGACGGGCCCGCGAAACGGAACGACGGGTGAAACGTCGTTGCGAGACAGAACCCGATTCCTACCTGGTCGATGCATTGCATGACGCCCGCAGCGGGGAGATCGATGACCACCCCGAGCG
Source organism: Ilumatobacteraceae bacterium (assembly GCA_039920665.1). GTDB lineage: Bacteria > Actinomycetota > Acidimicrobiia > Acidimicrobiales > Ilumatobacteraceae > WLMZ01. The sequence goes on along the minus strand of JBDSDH010000027.1, from coordinate 11,602 downwards.
CCTCGAGCGTGTCGGCTGCACCACTTTTCGACGATGCCCCGCGGGCGCCGTGTTTGCAGACGGTGACCCCGGCGCCGGCTGCGACGATGGCTGACATCGTCGAGACGTTGATCGAGTGGCTCCGGTCGCCGCCCGTGCCGACGATGTCGATCGCCGAATCGCGCTGGGCATCGGTGAGCGGCACGATCGCCGCAGCCTCGAGCACTGCGTCGAGCAGACCGGACAATTCCTCACCCGTCTCGCCCTTGGCCCGCAGCGCGACCACGAACCCGATCAGCTGCGCTGGTGTTGCCTCGCCGGCCAGGATTGTCGACATCGCCTCACGGGCATCTGCGGCAGACAGATCCCGTCCGTCGAGCAACTGCGTCAACAGCGCGGGCCAGCCACCGAGATCTTCGAAATGCGACACGTCGCCAGACTAGGGGCTGGCGTGTTCTCGAACGTATTGATAACCGCTGGCACCGAGGCCGCTATGCGGTACGACGGCGCTGGCGGATCATCCGTCGTCGCTCTCGTTCCGTTGCGCCTCCCCAGACGCCCTGCTTTTCGCGCGAGGACAGCGCGTGTTCGAGACACGCGATCCGTACCGCGCATTGCTGACACACCGACTTTGCCGCGGGTGCGTCGTCTTCGTCATCCGGGTAGAACATCCCCGGTTCGAGACCGCGGCAGGCCCCGAGTTCCCGCCACACAATTGGGTTGGCCGACACGATCGCCCCAGTCCATTTCCAAACGTAGTGATTCATCTGTAGTGATGTGGTCCCGGCTGGTCGCCCAACCAGATCGACTCGGTCCCCACTTCGTCGACAGGCATCAACATAGGTGGTGCCGAAACTTTTGACCAGAGGCAATTTCGATTTTTGTGGAACCTTGTCCGACATCGTCAAGGTCGTCCACACGTGCTCCACGAAGCGTGTTCGCGTTGCCACATGAATTGAATCGCTCCGATGATCGGGCTCACCATCTCGGGGTGCATTCCCTGGCCGGCCACATCCGCCGCTACGGAATCAGTTTGGATACGGTGTTCGAGCCGTAGTTGGTGACCCAGATGTTGGTTCCGTCGTATGTCGCCCCTTGTGGAAAGCTGCCGGTCGGAATGTCGAGCTTGGTGCCGGTGGCCGGGTTCATCTTCGACACCGTGTTCGAGCCGAAGTTGGTGACCCAGATGGAGGTACCGTCGTAGGCCACACCGTACGGCGAATTGCCGGTTGGATAGTCGACTTTGACACCGGTGGCCGGGTTCATCTTCGAAACCGAGTTCGACGCGTAGTTGACAACCCAGATGTTGGTTCCGTCGTAAGCAATTGAAACCGGGCCGTTTCCTGTCGGATAATCGACTTTGGTGCCGTTGCCCGGATTGATCATCGACACCGAGCTCGAGCCGTAGTTGGTGACCCAGATGGAGGTGCCGTCGTAGGCCACCCCGTACGGCGAGATGCCGGTCGGATAGTCGATTCTGGTGCCGGTCGCAGGGTTCATCTTCGACACCGAGTTCGACGCGTAGTTGACCACCCAGATGTTGCTACCGTCGTAGGCCACCGCTCGCGGGGTGATGCCGGTCGGGTAGTCGACCTTGGGGCCGGTGGCCGGATTCATCTTCCACACGGTGTTCGACCCTGCATTCGTGACCCAGATGTCGGTTCCGTCATAAGCCACCCCGAACGGGCCGCTGCCGGTCGGATAGTCAACCTTGGTGCCGGTGGCCGGATTCATCTTCGACACGGTGTTCGAGCTGGTGTTGGTGATCCAGATGTTGGTCCCGTCGGCAGCAACCCGAATCGGGTTGCTGCCGGTCGGGAAGGTCCCCGCACGGCCGGGGTCCTGGTCCCAGCGCAACAACGCGATCTGTTGATCGCTGATCCGGTTCACCGGGCCGCTCGGCCCCTGCGCGCCCTGCGGACCTTGTGGACCAGGTCCACCCGCAGCGGCAGCCTGGTAATAGCCGACGATGTCAACGATCAGATCGACCGTCCCCCCATTGTTGAAGACGCCGATCGCCCCTGCAGCCGATAACCCGACCGTGACCTGATTCGGTGTCGGCGGAGCACCGGCGACGAAGTTGAGGTTCGACGCAGTCGGCCGAGGATTCGCATCAGCCGGATAAAACGTCACATACGACGACAGCGTCGGGTTCACAGCGGTCGCGTTCGCTGCGATCCCCGTCGCCGAACTCGGAATCACACAATTGCCATTCGTGCCCCACACCGCAAACGTTGCCGCTTCGCCCGCACCGATCGGCACCGAACGAGCACCTACGTTGTCCGAACCCGAGCGAGTGTCGATCAACCGGCACGGCGTGATCGGAATCAACACAGATGCTGTCCCATCCCCCGCCGCACCCGCAGACCGCGCGAGCCCGAAGCCTGCAACCGTCGCGGTACACAACGCTGCCGTTACCCCGACATGAACCAACTTGAACTGCCGCATACATCCCCCTTGGACGATCGATCGTCCACCGGGCCTTGCATGACTGGTTGCGCTCCGAAACCGCGGGCCCGACCGTTGATGATCGGCACAATCAGAACTCCCGGTGCGCAGCCTCGAATCAGCGTGTGGGCTCTTCTTCGGCGATGCCGTAGGCGCGGGCGATGATCTGCAGTGGGTGTTGCGGAATCCGACCGGTTCGTTCGGTGATCACGATGTTCGACAAGTGACAATCACCGGCGATCGCATCGGACGCGAACCGCTGGATCTCGACGCCCAGTTTCGCGCCGATCGGGGTGGCAAGCGCATCTGCAGATCCGCGCAGGCCGACGAGACCGTCGACCCCGCTGCACTGTTGGACGAGTCGGATCGTGGCGCCGGTCAACCGCATCAGGTCGCGGCTCTTCAACCCGATTCGCTGGGCTCGCAGGTGACAAGGCGCGTGATAGGTGATGGTGGTGGGCACCTGACCGTCGAAGGACGTATCGAGTCGCGAGTCACCCGATCGGTGCAGGTTCATCAGATATTCAGCCGCGTCGAAGGTGTGCTCGGCCACCAGTTCGGCATCGGACCCGAGCACGTAGTGGATGTAGTCCTGCTTGAGCACGAGCCCGCACGTCGGCTGCGGGACCACGATGTCGTTGCCCTTGCGGATTTCGGCGGCGAGGATCGCGATGTTCTCCTCGGCGACTTTCGTGAAGTGGGCGACATCGCCACTGTGCAGCCATGGGGCGCCGCAACACCGTCCGGCGCTGAGCGAGACCTCGACTCCATTGCGCTCATAGACCTTGACCAGGTCGTGACCGATTGCGGGCTGTTGATATTCGACGAGACACGTCGGGAACAGGCTCACCTTGCCCTGACGCTTGCCGATCCGGACCTTGGGCCGGCGCTTGAACCACGTCGAGAACCGTTGCTCGCTGAACGAAGGCAATTGGCGGGTCCGGCTGAGTCCCGTGGTCTTGGCGATGATCGTGCGCACCACTCGGCGAGGCTTCGCAGCCAGCAGACGGTTGGCGGTCGGAGCGGTCGCGCTGGCGATCCGGCCGACGAGATCGGGGTGGGCGATGAACTGGGTCGAGATCCGTTCCCCCACACCCACCTGGTCGGCGGCGAGCATCATCGCCTTGGCGCGCAGCATCAGCCGGGGTACGTCGATCGGTTGCTCGACCAGGCCGGCGCCGGCCGGGCATCCGATCACACAGAGCGAGCAGTGATGGCAGGCGTCGACGATTTCGTTTTGTTGCGAGGGTGACAGCCGCCCCGCGTCGTGATCGGCGATTGGATCGACCAATGCGAACAGGGTCGGGAACGACGCGCACAACGAGACGCACCGTCGACAGTCGGTGCAGACATCGAAGGTACGGGTCAATTCACCGCGGACATCGGCTTCGTCGAGGTACAGGGCGTGTAGCGGGTCGGAGGCGGTGCTCATCGTCGCCTGCGACGGTACTGCACAGGTCGTGCAACCGAGATCACCGGGAGCGCTCGCCAGTAGGATCGCAGCCGATGACCACCAGCTCCTTCGCGGCCACCACCGATCCGACGTTCGACCGAGAACGGATGTTGCAACGTCTGGCCGACGAGACGTTCGACGTCGTCGTGATCGGCGGTGGCATCACCGGTGTGGGTGTTGCGCTCGATGCCGCAACCCGCGGGCTCAAGACCGCCCTCGTCGAGCGCGACGACTTCGCATCCGGCACATCGTCGAAGAGTTCAAAGCTGGTGCATGGCGGCCTCCGCTATTTGCAACAGGGCGAAGTGCGGTTGGTCTACGAGGCATTGCACGAGCGCCAACGGCTGCGTAAGAACGCACCGCATCTCGTCAAGGTGCTGCCGTTCATGATTCCCATCCTGACCAAGGACGGCGTCGTCTCGCGCAAGATCGCCCGCCTGCTCGGCTCGTCGATGTGGATGTATGACCTCACCGGCGGGTGGCGGATCGGCAAGATCCATCGGCGGCTCAAGCGCGATGCAGCCTTCGAGCATCTGCCGACGATGCCGAAGGAGCGGCTCGCCTCGGCCTACCTGTACTACGACGCGACGGCCGACGATGCCCGGTTGTGTCTGACCGTGGCCCGCACCGCAGCCCAAGAGGGGGCGGCTGTCGCCAATCGCTGCCGGGTCGTGGGTATCGGAATGGACGGGAGTGGTCGGGCCAACTCGGTCGAAGTCGACGCCGGCGGGCGATCGATCACGATTCGGGCCTCGGTTGTCGTCAACGCCGCTGGAGTGTGGGTCGACGACGTGCGATCGCTGGCCGAAGCAGAACATCCCGACTCGATTCGGCCGGCCAAAGGCGTACACATCACGGTGCCGTGGGCCAAGGTTCGCAATGACATCGCGGTGGTGATCCCGGTGCCGAAGGACAAGCGCAGCTTGTTCGTCGTGCCGTGGGGCCCCCTGCCGGACGGCACCTATCAGCACACCTACGTCGGCACCACCGACACCGACTTCGATGGCGACGTCGACGATCCGCAGTGCACCAAGGACGATCTCGACTACGTCCTGCGTGCGCTCAACTCATCTGTCACCACCGGGATCACGGCGCACGACGTCACCGGCGTCTGGGCCGGTCTGCGACCACTCGTGAAGTCAGCTCCCACCGGCCGGACCGCCGATCTGTCCCGTCGACACAGCATCACCACCAATCCGTCGGGCGTCATCAGCGTCGCCGGCGGCAAGTTGACCACCTATCGCGAAATGGCCGAGGACACGGTCGACGAGGTGATCGGCCGACTCGGCCGATCGGCGAAGTGTCGGACCAAGCGATTCAAGCTGATCGGCGCGTCGGGCTTTCGCGATCCCTCGCCGGGATCGCCCGATACCCACCTCGCACTGCGGTTCGGTACCGCTGCCGCCGACATCAGGCGGCTCATCGACCAGGACCCAGCGCTCGGCGATCCGCTTGTTGCCGGTCTCGCGTACGTGCGGGCCGAAGCGATCTACGCGGTCCGATCCGAGATGGCCACCACGCTCGACGACGTGCTCACCCGCCGAACCCGGGCCCGCCTGTTCGACCGCGAAGCCACCGTTGCCGACGCAGCAGCAGTTGCTGATCTGATCGCGCCTGAACTCGGCTGGGACGCCGAGCGCACCACCGCCGAGGTCGATGCATACCGCGCAAGCTGCGCTCGGGAGAGTGCTGCGCTCGCGACCTCGACCAACAACGCCGCAGCCCTCAATGCTCCAACTCACGATTCTTCGATGAGGAATCAACCAACATGACGATGCCGGTCTCGCCCACGATGCAGCCGACTCCCCCGATCGAACTGACCGGCACAGCCGATCATTTCGCCGGGGCGGTCGCGAGTCTCGACGCGGCCCTGATCGAGCAGCTGAGCGCGATCTGCCCCACCGATGTCTCCGTCGCTGGTACGGCTGAGGCGAGTCGCGACTGGTGGCCGCTGACCATGCATTGGGCGCTGGCCGGCGAGGTCCCTCGTCGGGCTGCCGCCGTTGTTCGCCCATCCACCACCACCCAGGTCAGCCAGGTTGCGGCGCTGTGCAATACGGCTCAGATCCCACTGACCGTTGCGGGCGGTCGCTCTGGTGTCTGCGGGGCGAGCATCCCGCTCTACGGCGGTGTGGTGCTCGACACCACCGCGATGCAGGGCATCGTCGAGGTCGACGCAGTGTCCGGCGTGGTCGAGGTTCTGCCGGGAACCTTCGGCCCCGACCTCGAGGCGCAGCTGCGCGACCAGCATCAACTGTCGGTCGGCCACTATCCGCAGAGCTTCGACATCGCGACCGTCGGGGGTTGGGTCGCCTGCCGCGGCGCAGGTCAGTACAGCACCCGCTACGGGAAGATCGAAGACATGGTCGTCGGGCTCGAGGTCGTGCTCGCTGACGGCCGCGTCGTGCGCACGGGGGGCAGCCCGGCTGCGGCCGTTGGACCCGATCTCGATCAGGTCTTCATCGGGTCGGAAGGAACGCTCGGCATCGTCACCCGGGTCTGGCTGATCGCGCACCCGATTCCACCGGCCGAACGTCGCGCTGCCTACAGCTTCGCCTCGTACTCCGATGGACTCGAGGCATGCCGTCGGATCATCCAACGCGGAGCGACACCCGCCGTGTTGCGCCTCTACGACGCGGAGGAGTCCAAGCGTGGTCAGGGCGGCGATGGCCACGAATGCATTCTGCTGATACTCGACGAGGGCGATCCGCTGCTGATCGACGCGGTGATGGCCGTCGTTGCCGATGTGGCCGAGCAGCTCGCGGCACAGCCACGCAGCGATGACCTGCTCGAACGCTGGATCCATCACCGCAATGACACCACAGCGCTGCAGGCACTGACCCGCAAAGGATTCGTTGTCGACACGATGGAGATCGCGGGACCATGGGCTCAGCTGCCGACCATCTTCGATGCCGTGCGCGAAGCGATGCTGGCGGTCCCCCACGCCCGATCGGCCACCTCCCATCTCAGCCACAGCTATCCCGACGGCGCGTGCCTCTACTTCACGTTCGCGGCCACACCACCGGCGGATGAAGTCGAGTCCACCTATGTCGCAATGTGGAATGCCGGTCAACCGGTCGTGCTCAGCAATGGAGGCAATCTTTCGCACCACCACGGTGTCGGACTCAACCGTGGCCGTTTCATGCAGCAGGCGCTCGGCTCGGGAATGGCCGTATTGGCACTGCTCAAGCAGTCGCTGGATCCGAACGGCATCCTCAACCCCGGCAAGCTCGGTCTGGCGACGAGGTTCGGCGACGTGCCGGCGCCGTTCGCCGACGTCGCATCGGCCGATCAACCATCGGAGAAATCATGAACGAACGTTGGGATGTCGCAGCGCTCAGGGCCGGCGCATCGGTCGCGTTGGTGTTCGCCGCACCGTTTCTGATCGCCGCTCGCGTGATCGACGATCCGGACAGCGCACTGAATCTGCCGCTCGTGTTGGCTGCGATACTCGGGTTCGTGCTCGGTGCCGGCGTCGCCGCCTGGCGTCAGCAACGGGGCACCCCCCTGTCGCACGGCATCGTGACGGCAGGCGGCACCTTCGTCGTGGTTCAAGGTGTATTTGTGATCGTCAACCTGATCCGTGGCGCCGACGTGCACTGGCTGAACATCTTCTTCAACCTCACCTCGGCGGTGTTCGCCGGAATGATCGGCGGAATGCTCGGACTCAACCTGACCAAGCGCGGCATCGAGCCCCGGCGATGAGCATCCTCGTCATCGATGTCGGAACAAGTGGCCTGCGGGCTGCGACCGTGTCTGCTGACGCCGCCGTCGGCCACGTCACCCACCAGGCTTTCGCTCCGTCCACACCGTCGCCCGGCTTGGTCGAGTTCGATGCCATGGCAATGGCCCGCTCGGTCCTCGACGTCGCCACCGCCACCATCGCCCGAGCAGCAGCCTCTGGCGAGACGATCGAATCGCTCGGAATCACCGCCCAGCGAGCTTCCACGATCGTCTGGGACCGGATCACCGGCGTGCCGATCGGCCCGGCAATCGGGTGGCAGGACCTGCGCACGGTCTTCGAGTGCATCATCGCCAAGTCCGAACACGGTCTGGCGCTGGCCCCCAACCAGTCAGCGACCAAGGTCGCCTGGCTGCTTGCCAACCACGACCCAGACCGCAGCGGCGATCTGCTGTTCGGCACGGTCGACAGTTGGATCGCCTGGATCGTGTCCGGGGGTTCGCTGCACATCACCGATCACACCAACGCAGCCGTCACCGGGCTGTACGACATGGGTCGACGCGAGTGGTCATCCGCTGCGTGCGAGGCGCTCGGCATACCGATCGAGATGCTGCCCAGGATTGTCGATTCGTCGGGAGAACTCGGCTATGCCTCGGTCCTCCCCGGCGGGCCACTGATCGGCGGTTTGGCCGGCGATCAGCAGGCGTCATTGGTCGGCCAGGGATGCGTCCGTCCCGGGATGGCCAAGGTCACCTTCGGCACCGGTGGGATGCTGGATCTCTGCACCGGAACGCAGCCCCCGCCCGATCACCGTCGCAGCCGCAACGGCACATTCCCGATCATTGCGTGGACCCAGGGCGGAACAGCCCACTACGGAGTGGAAGCCATCATGCTCTCCGCCGGCACCAACGTCGAATGGTTGCGTGACGACATGGGTCTGATCGATACGGCGGCTGCGAGCCACGACATCGCCAGCCAGTGCGTCGATGCCGAAGGAGTCTCGTACGTCCCAGCCCTGCTCGGGTTGGGCACTCCTCACTGGGATTACGGGGCACGCGGCACGTTGCTCGGGATCACCCGCGGTACCGGTCGGCCCCAGATCGTGCGGGCAGTGCTCGAAGGTGTCGCTCAGCGGGGCGCCGACCTGGTCGAAGCTGCCCAAGTCGACGCCGGCCTGTCGATCCCGACGCTGCGGGTCGACGGCGGCATGAGCGAAAACCCGACGTTCATCCAGGCGCTCGCGAACGCGACTGCCAAGGTCATCGAGGTGTCGCCCGTGACCGAAGCCACCACCCTCGGAGCCGGATACCTTGCCGGTCTCGCCGTTGGTACGTGGTCTGGCCTCGACGAGGTGGCAGACTCTTGGACGCCTGCGACCGTGGTCGAGCCGAACGGCTCATTCGACCGTGATCGTTGGCGGCAGGCCGTCACCCGATCCTCGCGTTGGATACCCGACCTGTCGGCGCTCGACTTCTAAAGTTGGTGCGCAACCCCTCCGCCGTCAAAGCTGGGGGTGACCATCTCGAAAGGACCCAGTCTTCGTGGACAACAAGGAAGCGGCCATCACGCCCGCCGATGCACAGCCCGACGCCTCCGAGTCAGCCGCGTCCGGCGGCTCGCTGGTACGTCGACGTCTGTTCGCAGCCGGTTTCGCCGGTGCGGCGACGTCGCTGCTGCCATGGCTGAACAGCAAGGCGAGCGCGACGACGCCCACCGACGGCACGACTCCGGACACAAGGACGGTCGACAGCGATGGCAATCCGTTCAACGTCGACACCACCAACGCCAGCGATATCACCACCGGCGGCACCCAGAACTCGACCGAGCTCACCAATCCCAGCGGCGACACATCGATCACCCAGGCGCCAACGGGTGCCGCAACGCCCGGCAGCTCGGATGGGGCTGCCCCGACGACCACCCTTCCCCCGGTGAAGCGGCCCACGGCTGCAGATATCGCCCTGCTCGACTTCGCCCAGAGCATCGAGTTGGCCATTCGGGATCTGTACGACGTCGCCATCGACGCGAAAGTTTTCGATGAATCGATCGCGCGTGACATGTCGGCGATCCGTGAGGCCCACGAGGGTTACGCAACGTCGATTGCCGGGATGATCGGCCGCAATGCCGCAAACAAGCGCAACGCCACGCTTTTCGACGCTCTCTCGGGCGACTTCGCCGGCAAGGCCGATGCAGTCGCTGCTGCTGCCGCCCAGCTCGAAGACACTGCTGTCGCGACTCACATCAGTCTCATCGGCGAGTTGGTCGGTGTCGACGGATCCGCGCTGATCGCCTCGATCGTCGTGATCGAGTCTCGCAATGCGACGTTGCTGCGTGCCATCTCCGGGGTCGAGGACCTCGCGGGGCGGCTCGCCTTCGACGCACAGCCGCTGACACCGGCCGACTACCCGCTGGCGTGACCCAGCCGATGAATCAGAAGCAGTTCCACACGATGACTCACAAGGCGAATCAGATGCAGGCCAATCACATGCCCCACAACGACGATCCCTCGATCATCGACATGCACATGAGCCGTCGCGGCATGCTCCGCGTCGGCGGTATCACGATCGGGCTGGCCGCACTCCTGGCAGCTTGTGTCGAGGATCCCAGTGACGCCAAGCCAGCACGAGTCGGCGAAGCTCCCGCACCTGCAGCGCTCCCCGACGGCATCGTCACCGACGGCACGCTGTTCCGCACGCTCACGTCGCTGCACTACAGCATCATCAGCTCCCACGAGGTCTCCAAGCAGCTGGGCAAGTTGACCAGCGACCAGACCACAGTGGTCGATGCGTTCATCGCCGCCCACCGCGACGCGATCAAGGCCATCGACGCCTCCACCGTCAAGGCCGGATCCACAGTCTGGACGTGTGACAACCCACGCTTTGACCGCATCGTCGTCACTGCGCTGCGCGACCGCATCACCGGCCGCCCACGTCAGGGCGCCGAAGAAGTCGACGTGCAGCCCACTGACAATGCGAACCGCGATGCCACGGCAATGGTCTACGCAATGGAGTCCGTCGGCGCTGCCACCCATCAGTCACTCGTACCGGTGTTCTCCAAGCCCGAGTACCGCGCTGCGTCGATGGTGCAAGCCGACGCCTGTGCCCGTCGAGCGGCTGCGTTTGCGCTGGTCATCAACCCCGACAACCGAGTCAATCCCACCCTGATCGACAACGCGAACCTGGGCGGGGCTACCGTCGTCACGGTCGCAGCCACCACCACCACCGCCGCCCAAAACATCGCCCAACCAAGCGAGGCCGGTGCAGGAACGGGTGGCACCGAGGCGGTCGAAACCGTCGCTGCACCGCAGATCTACTACGCGGTGCCGAGCCAATTCGGGATCCTCTCGGCATTCCAACTCGCGATCGGTGCACCCAGTTCGGGCAATCAGTTCACGCTCAACATCGAGACACCGAGCCTCAACTCCTACGTCTACGACTACCAGACCGACTGCGCCTGAGTTCTCGGCCCGACTCGGGGCCTACACTTGCGTCGACGGCGAGTCGGCCGGATGATCGCGGCGACCTCCTCACGGTGGTCGCCGAGGAAAGTCGGGACTCCACAGAGCAGAATGCTGGCGCGAGCCAGGTGGGGGCGACCTCACGGATAGTGCAACAGAGAGAGACCGCCGATGGATCGCTCCGGTGATCACAGGTAAGGGTGCAACGGTGCGGTAAGAGCGCACCAGCGTGTCAGGCGACTGGCACGGCTTGGTAAACCCCGTTCGGAGCAAGGCCGAGCAGAGGATACGGGTGGCTCGTCCGCCGGGTTTCGATCCGGCACCCTCGGGTAGGCCGCACAGATGGATGGTCATCACGCAACCTTGGTTGCGTACAGAATCCCGCTTACAGGTCGACTCGCCGTCACTCGCCGTCACTCCCATTGCCCTCGCGTCACCGAGCACACCGTGTGGCGTGCGGTCGAGGACCTGGTGTCGTCCGGCGCTGTCGACCGCCACAAAGTCGGTCGGCGCAACGTCTACACCATTGTCGCCGATGCTGTCATCAGCAACAACGATCTCGACATCACCATCGCTGAATTGCTCA